>JBOHCP010000073.1:0-12573 GCA_050698875.1 Streptosporangiaceae bacterium
GGGCCAGCGCCTGGCGCTCAGCGTGACAGCTACCGACCCAGCCCCGGGCGCCGCGAACCGCCCGCCCCGCAAGGCACCCTCGTGAGGCCGGCGCCTCCGGACACCCACGGAACCGGCAGGGGAGCCTAAATTGGTCGGTCAACCTGGCCGTTTGGCCAAGCGTCCTACCGTAGGGATCCGATCCGAGGCTGGCGGATCAAGCCGCCACGAAATCGGCGACGACGGCCTCAGGTTCGCTATACTCGACGAGCCTGGCTGACCGGAATGTGCATGACTGAGGTGCTTGCGTGACTTGGATGCGGACAGCAGCTGGGCTCACAGCGCCGATAACCGTTGCCGAGCTTGAACTGGCCGAGCCAGTGAGCGTTACCGAGCCTGTCGCCCGATACGCGGACGACGAGGGGTGCCCGGCGCCAGCTGCGGCGGCGCTCGTCCTCGTTCGCGTGCACGGACGGCCGATGGGCTCCGTTCTGGTGGAGACCGTCGACGGCAGAGTTGATCCGCAGCGATGCGCCGAGCAGGCGTGGGCGTCGTTGCGGCCCGCAATCGTGAGCCACCTGGGCGCGGACGGCCTGCCTCCAGTCCCGCCGCTGGCGTCAGCTGACGGCAAGCCGCCGCTGTGCGCAAAGAGACCAGCTTCCGCTGTACCGATCTCTGTCGTGGTCGCAACCCGAGAGCGGCCGCGGCTGCTCGCTGCCTGCCTGGACTCACTAGCTGCCGTCGACTATCCGGAGTTCGAAGTTGTGGTCGTGGACAACGACCCGGTAGGAGGCGAGACAGCTCAGCTGGTACACAGCCGGGCCGGACGTGGTGTGCGTTATGTGGTCGAGTCCAGGCGTGGACTGGCGGCGGCTCATAACCGCGGGCTCGCGGTGGCAGCGGGGTCAATTGTCGCCTTTACCGACGACGATGTGCTCGTAGATCCGGGGTGGCTGTGGGCGATCAGCAAGGCCATGGGCGCCGATCCCGCGACCGCGTGCGTAACGGGCCTTATCATGCCTGCCGAGCTGGCGACAGAGGCCCAGCTGATGCTGGAGCTCCATGGCAACTTCGGCAAGGGGTTCGAGAGCCGGACATTCAACCTCTGGGCTGGTAGGCCCGACGATCCGTTGTTCCCGTTTACCGTCGGCAAGCTGGGGTCGGGCGCGAACATGGCGTTCGACAAAGACGCCCTCGGTGCGGTTGGCGGCTTCGATACCGCGATTGGCGCGGGCACAGTCGCACGCGGGGGCGATGACCTAGCTGCCCTCTTCAGTATCCTGGCAGCCGGTTACACCCTGGCCTACGAGCCAGCGGCGTTGGTGTGGCATCGGCACCACCGGGATCTCGGATCGTTGACGAAGCAGGCCTATGGATACGGGGTCGGGCTCGGCGCCTATCTGGCTAGCGCGCTGACGCAGCATCCGCGGATGATCGGCGGTGCGCTCAGCCGCCTTCCGGCCGGACTCCGTTACGCGCTGCGGTCCGACTCGCCGCGCAACCAGCACTCCGCGGACGTCTGGCCGCAGGAACTTGTACGCCTCGAACGACGGGGCATGGCGTTCGGCCCAGTAGCTTACGCAGTCAGCCGCTGGCGCACTCGAGGTGTACCCAGGCTTCAGAAGGCCAAGGGAACATGCTGAGTCCCGTACCGGTCTTGCTCTACCACTCCATCTCGACGAACCCGCCGGCCTGGATCGCGCCCTTCGCAGTCACTCCGGCGACATTCGCGGCGCACCTCGACGCTGTGGTCGCCAGCGGCCGGCAGCCTCTGACGGTGTCGCAATACGTGGATGGTCTGCGCGGTGCTTCCGAACTTCCCGACCGGTCAGTACTGATAACGGCGGACGACGGCTTCGCAGACTTCGTGGAGAACGCACTGCCTGCGCTCATGGCACGGACGCTGCCGAGCACGCTGTACGTGGCGACTGGCTCGCTGGCTGACACTGATCGCGAGACGGTGTTGCCGGGGGCGCCGATGCTGCGCGGCGCTGATCTTCCGGGCTTGGAGGCAGCCGGGGTAGAGATCGGCGCTCACTCCCACACCCACCGGCATCTCGACTTGCTACCTGACCGCGAGGTGTCGGCTGAGCTGGCTCGCAGCCGCGAGATCCTCAGCAAAGCCCTCGGGCACCCCGTCCGGAGCTTCGCGTTTCCACACGGCTATTGGAAGCCAGGCCTACTGGCGCAGGTAGCAGCCGCGGGTCATGACTCGGCGGCTGGGGTAGGCAACGCGCTGAGCACGGCTCGTGATCATCCGCTGGCTCTCTCGAGACTCATGGTTCGAGCTGACACCCCGTTGTCGACGATCGTTCGATGGCTCGACGGGGAAGGCCGAAGCTCCCCACGGCATCGCGCCGCAGCCCTGGGCTGGCGACGGTATCGACACCTGAAGCAACTTACTCAGCGCAAGTCTTGGCTCGGGTAAGAGGCACAGATTGGGCATGGATGAAAGTCGGCGATGACGTGTACTGCGATGTCACTGTCGTGGTCTGTGCCTATTCGGAGCTGCGATGGGAGCAGATCAAGGCCGCTATCGGCTCAGTGCAGGCACAGCAGCCGGCTGCGCGCCAGGTGCTCCTGGTCGTGGACCACAATCCAAAGCTGGAATCGCGGGCACGCGCTGAGTTCGACGGGCTGACAGTCTTGCGCAATGAAGGTCCGCAGGGGCTGTCCGGCGCACGGAATACTGGCCTCAATGCGGCGAAATTCGGGATCACGGCATTCCTCGATGATGACGCTCAGGCGAGGCCTGGCTGGCTTGCTGCTCTGATGGAGCCCTACCGGCGGCCTGAGGTCGTTGCCACCGGTGGAGCCGTGTATCCCCGCTGGCATGATGCCAGGCCGCGATGGCTGCCGGCCTGCTTCGACTGGGTCGTGGGCTGCAGCTATGCAGGGCTGCCGGAGGCAACCGCGCCAGTTCGCAATCCGATCGGCGCGAGTATGAGCATGCGCACCTCTGAGGCGCTGGCGGCGGGCGGGTTCAATTCGGTCGTCGGGCGCGTTGGCACCCGACCGCGCGGATGTGAGGAAACCGAGCTGGCTATCAGGCTCACGGCTGCCCGGCCCGGATCCCAAGTCATCTACGTGCCAGACTCTGCGGTCGATCATCACGTCCCGCGCCAACGCGCCAGGGTTCGGTACTTCCTCAGCCGCTGCTGGCAGGAGGGCCGGTCGAAGGCCGACGTCGTCATGCTGGCGGGATCACGAGCGGGCCTCGAGCGGGAACGGCGGCAGGTCGCTGTCGTCATCCCGGCCGCGATCCTCGGCGATATTCGCAGCGCTCTAGGCGGGAACCCGGCGGGCCTCGCCAGAGCGGCGGCAGCGGTCGCGGGTCTCGCCGTGACTTCGGCAGGTTACGTGACGGGGCGCACTCGGCGCCTCGTATTACGGTCAGCCGAGTTGCGCCGCTCGGCATCCAGCCAATGCTAGCCCGGTAGTGCTGGGACCGGCGGCGGCGACGCTGCCTTCTTAATTCGCAGTTCGTAGATAAACGTACCGTCGTGGTCCAGTACCCGTATCCAGTCCGGAGAATGGGCCAGAGAATTCAGCAGAATGGTGAAACTCTTTGCGGGAACTTCGTCATACGCTGCGTTATATGCCCGCATGGATCGCGTCACTATCACGTATGCGGGTTGATTCTTGCTCGTTATCGAGCGCGCGCCGTCAGCAATCTGCGCCGCGATCGAGGCCTTGGTCGGGATCGTTCCGGGCACACCGTAGGCACCAAAGATAACGTGCAAAGTAAAGAGATTGTAGCGTGACGTATCAGCGAGCGGAGCATTGAGGTTAGGTCCATAGATAGGCCCAGGTGGTGCCTGAGTCAGAAAGGCCGTTACGTCCGATACCTCGGCCGGCGACATGACATTGCTGCTGTCATCTCCGAAGAATGCTGCGAAGAAAAGCGCCAGACACACGGCGAGGCAAGCGGGCGCGCGGATGAGGCGGAGGCGAGTTCGCCACGTGTGCAAGGCTGGCTTGTCAGCATCGAGCCGATCACCAGCAAGCGCGGGCGCTGGCATCACAACGGCGGATGCGAGGGCCGCCGACCACGGCAGCGAGAACAGGTAAACTCGTAGCAGGCCCTCGTCGCCGTACGCCCCCAGGACGAGAACCAAGATCGGGGAGAACGCAAGCACCCCGAGCGCGAGGACCGTGCGCCGGGCGTGCCGCAGCCGCCAGACTCCTGCCACGGCCAGGCCCCAGATAAAGATCGAGAGGAAATCGGCTGCGTACTGAACTTCTCGTTGACTGAACGGAATGGGCCCGACGTTCGAGGACGGGGGAGCGACATTGCTGAAGAAAGCGCCGATGGACTGTAGCACGCCGTAGCGACTATTGATGAAGCTAAAGCGCGGTCCCAGGAATCCTACAGCGATGACGGCGAATGCGGCTGGCAGCCAGCGTGGCCGGACTAGTCTGAGCAACGCGAGCACCCCGAACTGAGCGATCAACAGATACGGGGATATCTCATGCGTGAAAGTCAGCACGAAAAAGAGAAGGAACGTAAAGCAGAGTACGAGACGTGTTCGCTGAGCTGCGGGCGGTGGTTCCCTGCCAACCCGCATCTCGATCGTGCTTGCCTCTGCCACCGAGGTGACCCCACGGCGACCTGCTGAGTTGCCAGAGTAGAACCAGCGCAGAGTCATCGCGACTATGCCGAGGCTGAGCAGCGTTCCCAGCGCCTGCGGCGAGTAATAGTCTTGGCCGATCCAGTTTCCAGCTGAATAGATCATGATGGCTACCCAGCGCTGCCTGTCCGACAGCGATAGAGCCCTGAGGGCGAGAGAGAGGAGCGGCAGGGCCGCGAGTTCGACTATAAGCTGCGACCATTTTGCGTAGACCAGCGCTGAGGATACGCCGGCCACCCTGTCGAACCATGCCGTGAAGGCGAAGAAGCCCGGCCAGTTGTTGTAAATATCGATGTAATGGTTGAGTTCGCCATGCGCATTGACGTACTGGGTTACGCCAATCGTCTTGTACAGCCACTGATAGCGAGCTTCCGGATAGACCAATGGAGCCGTGGCATACAACATGATCACCAACGCGGCCGCATGGGTGGCCATTCGCCAACGCGAAAACTGGGCTCGGAGCAGCTCGCTGCCAACGGAGATGAGAAGCAGAGCCGCGCCGGCGAAAAAGACTAGCGGCAATACCCGAAGCAAGCCGTATGGGCCGAGCTCCGAGGTGTTGGTGCGGCTTATGCCCAGCCCCCACAGGGCCAGACTGAGTGGCAAGAGAATATCCGCCAGCTGTGCACGTGTCTGTCTTACGGCGAGTCCACGTCTCAGTGCTGCGGTCAGCCGGAGCGCCCCACTGCTCGGGGTTTCAGCTTGTTCGGCATCGAGCGCCGCGGAATCCGACTTGGTGACTGCACCGTTCTGCGCCACGGCTGCCTGGTCCGGATGGTCCTGGCCGTTCTGAGAAGGCTGGATGAGCAGGCCGATACCGACTTCCTGGGCTTTCTGCAGAATTGACTCAGGCTTCAGTTCGGCAGTGATCGGCTCGTCCGGATCTGAGATGCTCGCCTTGGCGTCCTCTAGGTCAGCCATTTCCGCGCCGCCTGCGTCGCGCTCGTGGCCGCCTAGCCGGACTTCGCGCCAGCCAGAGTCCTTGGCGTCGGAGAATGCCTAGAGTCAGCCCGCTCAGGCTCAGAGCTGCCTCGGCATAGAACAGCACCAGCGGCCGCCATTGGTGCAGCCAAAGCGCCACCGTCGCCACCAGGGTAGTGATGGCCAGACTCAGCACAATCGCCGCACCCGCCTCCGACCACCTGGCCAGCTGTGGCCAGTTGGTGACGATCGCCCGACCGGGTACGAAGAAGGCGAATCCGAGCGCCAGCAATAGCCGCGGCAGTCCACTGTGACCGCTGGCGACCAGAATCATCACGCCGATGGCGAGTAGCGCCGCCAGCAGATCGAGCGCATCTGCCAGGTGATACTCCGGCGAATGCGCGCGGTCTGGGCTTTGGTGCACACCCCTCAGAGTACGGAACACTGCGCATTCATCGAACCGCTTCGTTGCTTCAGCGAACACGAACCGACGGTGACGGGACCTATCCGCTGTGTAGTCTACGATCAGCCCTTGGGTCGTCGATGATCCGGCTACCCTGTTACGATCCGGCCTATCACGAAGCTTGCGGCGGGGAGGCGAGGCCGGTGCGGGATCGACTTGTGCTGGTCACTGTCGCCATCCTAGCCGTTCTAGGACTGGCGGCGTGGGGTCTGGTAGGTCATAGCAGCCCACGGTCCGCTGCGCCCCGCGACCATCTGTCACTGGAGCCGACGGCGTCGCCGTCTCCGTCAGCGAGTGCCAATTGGCACCTGATATTCGATCCGAGCTTCGCAGGCTCAACGCTCAACTCCCGCGTGTGGGATACCTGCTACCCGTGGGCAGATTCAGGCTCTGGCTGCACCAATTTCAGCTCTGGCGAGACTGAATGGTACGTGCCTTCTCAGGACACCGTGTCGAACAACACGCTCGCGCTCGTAGCGCAGCCGACAGCGATCGATGGCCAGACTTCTAACGGACAGCCGAAGACATACTTCTGCCGATCCGGCATGGTCACGACCTATAAGAGCCTGAGCTTTGAATATGGTTACGTCAAAATTACCGCACGTCTGCCGTCGGAACTCTGGATGTGGCCCGCGCTGTGGCTCGCCGCGTCAAACCTTCAGTGGCCGCCAGAGATCGACATGATGGAACACTGGGGCCTGGCGGGCGGGACAACGGGAGTTTTCCTGCATCCAGTAACTAACAATCCGACACTGCGGCTCAGCGGTGTCGGCACCTGGGTGAAGACGACTACCGACCTGACGCAGGGCTGGCACACGTTTAGTATCTATTGGACGCCAGCTGAAATCATTTGGTATATTGATGGACACAAAGTCTTTTCACTAACTAATGGTATACCCCATCAGCCGATGTACCTCATTATGAACCTGGCGTACTGGCCCAGTGCTCCATTCCCGCAGGGCCAGCCGCAAGTCCCGGCGAACGTGACGTGCGCTGGCCAGTTCCTGATCCGAAGTGTGCAAGTCTGGCAACAATAGAAGCCGAGGTTGGTCGCCGGGCATACCGTCAGGATGCGGCCTGGCCCTGCTCCGGCGGCGTTCGGTGCGAGAGGACCCACGCCTCCGAACCTTGGCGGAACCGCTGGAACGCTACCCGGCCGCGGGATATCGGTAGCCGGTCGAAGCAGTACTCGGCAAAGGCGTGCTCGCGCCCGCCCATCCGTTCCTTGAGGCTAGCCAGATTTCTGGCGCCGACCGACTCGCCGAGTTCGAGATAGCGAACACCGCGTTGGCACGCGTGCTGCAAGCGCTCCGTGATCAGCAGTTCGTGTATTCGGAACCGGCTTGGCACCGACCGGTCGGTGAAGGCCCGCCAGCTTATGCCCGTCTCGCCGGCGTACAGCGAGATGGCCGCGCCGACCGGCTGGCCCTGCCACTGCGCCACCCAGATCTGGCAGTCTTGGCCCAGCCCGCTGGCCACTGTCGCGAACTTCTGCAAGGGCTCTCGCCGCTGGGCCAGCCGCCTGGCCATCTGCCGGGGCATCTGCCGCCGCTCCGCGCGCCAGTCGATCCACCGGAGGTAGACCTGGTAGAAAGCATCCACTAGCTCGACGGAGTTGCCTCTGGCGAACGTTATCCCTGCTTCCTCAGCGTGACGGCGGGCGCTTCTGACTTTGGCCCGGGAGCGCTTCGGCAGTGACCCCCAGAATTCCTCGAACGGCTGGCCAAGATCGGCGACGTGGACCGCACGGGGGATGGTGAAGGCCGGGACAGCGGCAGCAGCCCAGGACGCTGCTGCGGTGAATGACGGACGGACCGTGGTGCTCAGGAAGGCGCTAGAGGCCATGTCGGCGGCCACCAGCGCCACGTCGTCCGGCCGCGTCCCGCCCGTCGCGATGATGCCGCCCGATCCCCAGCCGCTCGGCCAGGATGCCGCCCGCGCGAGCATGGCCGGTCTGGCGCGCTGGCAAGCCATCATCAGCACAAGCACGCGCCCGTCCGGAAGCTCATAGCAGCGACTGGCGTCTCGCCACTCACCACTGGCGCAGAGGCAGTCGCGCCAGGTCGATGTCTGGAACGGGGTCAGGGACGAGTCAGCCTGGGCAACCGATTCCCACACTTCGGCGGTCACCGGGCTGCTCACCCGAACGACATGCCCGTTCCACCGCAGGTCCGAGGCGCGCGTGACGGATAGGAGACCCGGGCCGACGCTAGGACCGTGAACGGCTGACAAGCCGGGCATCTTACCTGTGCTGGCGGTCACGCGGCATCGCTCCGTTCGTGGGCCGCAGCCTGGTCATCTAATACCAGCGCCGCGACGTACCCAAGCTGTCTCCGTGTAGATGGTGCCGGACACCGCTGTCACCCAACCTATGGACGAGCACCGCGGGTGTTGGGTTGACATGCCCGACATGCCGCAGGTGCCCGGTGGCGGTCAGGGCGATTGTACGGACTCGGTCAGGTGTTGTCGCGAAGCCGCGGGTTTCTCGCTAGCACGCCCAGGGAAACCGAACCCGCGGCAACACTGGCGAAGCCGTTGGAGCGCAGGTCCAGTATGGCCAGCAGCGCCCGGGTGCGCGGCGCAAAGGCCGGCGGACCGCAGGCGGGACAACGTCCTGGGCGGTGGCCGAGCAGGTCAGCGCAGGCGTCGGCGAGTCCGCGTTGGTATGCGTGGGCCGTGAGTCTGACTGCACCCGCAGCGGACCCAAGATCCGCATTGCGCGGGGCTCTGGCCAGGGTGCTTCGGGCAAACATGGGCAGGTCTGGTGGCCCGTCTCCGACCGCCAGCGCACACGACGCCGCACCTAGCCGAGCGCTCAGCGCAGCCAGCCCCGTGCCCTTGTCGAAACCTTTGGTCGTGATATCTGTCTGAGCCTGGCCTTGGTGTATGCAAACGGCCGGATCCGACAAGACGTGGGTCGACGCGAGCAGGTCAGCTGGCACGGGGCCACGCTCGGTGCTAGCGCGCACCGCATATGTGGTCTGGGCGTCAACCCTCACCGCCGGCAGGCGCGCCATCTCGCCGCGTACTCGTGCCAGCAAGTCCCGGTCCTGCTGAGGGCGCAGGTCCTCTGCGCGTCCGTCCGCCCACAGAATGGCCCCGTACTCCGCGACACCGCCGGCGAGTCCGAAAGCGCAGCATCGGTCGCTGACGTCGAGCAGCGACCGGCCGCTGACCAGGATCGGCCGATAGCCATGCGCTATCAGCGCGCGCAACGCCAGCACGCCGGTCGGCGACGTGGCCGGGTATCCCAGCGAGTCGCACTCCAGGACGCCGTCGAGATCGACTGCGCACAGCGGACCGGCAGCGGGCGGCAAGTCGTGCAAGTAGAGCTCAGCAAGGTAGTCATGGACGGCACCAGCTGCATGTCGCATCGTCTGCAGGCTGGCCAGGTCACCCGCCCGGCCGAGCCGCCAGATGTGGGCAAGGCGATAGAGCAGCCACCGCTCGCCGTCGACATGCTCGCCGACTGCCTTCTCGTAGGCGGATCGCAGCCGGGCTTCGAACCCCGGCAGGCAGCCATCCGCGGCAGCGCCGGCCAGGTCGAACACTGCGTCGTAGCACGCGACTTCGAGATGACCATATGTGCGCTGGTAGAAGGCCGTTTTTCGGAGTTCGCCTGGTCGGCTCGCGTCAGCGCGCCAGTGCCGCACCGAGGTGTTGCTGTCGACGACGGTCGGCCGGTGATGGCCGAGCAATCGTCGCATCACAGGCTCGAGCAGGAGCGGCCGCATCGCCGGTGCCAGCCGTCCGTACTGCCGGGATACGAGCATCGCGGCGACCTCCCAGACCGGGTCACGGCCACCCAGCCCGCTTGTCGTAGCGTTTGGTGCCGCGAGCGCACGCTGCCGCGCGACGACATAGTCGGCCACCGTATCCGCGAGATCGGAAGACACGCCGCCGTCAGGAGATGCGCCCAGCCAGTGCTGGTACAGCAGTCCGTCGGCGAACCCGTAGACGCGCGGGACCTTGTCGGGCAGTGCTCTCGCCACCGCGAGGCCTTGGCGGCCGAGATAGCCGAGGCCGGCGCCCTCGACCAGAATCTCAGTTCGAGCAGGTTGCGCGGTACTGCCGTCGGTTAGCCAGACCGCGAAGCGCGCTCGCGCGTGACCCCGTTCGCCATCAATCTGGGGCGCTGACAGCCGCTGAATGTCAGCTACTTCAAGATCAGGATGGACGAGCTCGCCGAGCGTCCGACGGACCGCCGAGACGGCGAGCCGCGAGTGAATGGCCCATTCCTCCCATGGCTGCACCACCACGGGCCAGTCGGCGAGCGCCGCAGCAACGGCGCGCTGCGATGGAAACAGCGAGAGCATGAACACGATCGCGGCTCTAGGGACCCCGGCACTCGCGATCGCCTGTCCCGTGGCAGCCAGTGAACGGCCAGATCCCGGCGGGTCATCGACGACCACTATGTGACCTCCGCTACGCGCCGTCGCCCGCAAGACTGCGCGCTCTGATCTGCGGAAGGGACGGCTCGGCCGGAAAGTGAGTACGGAAACGTCGCGGTAACCCGTGGCGCGCAGGCCGGCGGCGTGCAGCGGGCCGAGGTAGCAGCCGGAGGTCCGGACGCCAACCACGCACACCGGCGTCCCGTCGGGTGAGTAGCGCTGACGAAACTCGTTGACGAGCCACTCGACGTCAGCCGGGTGCTGGTCGAAGCTGTGAAAGCACGCAGGGATCCGCACGATGTCGTCGGAGAGCAGCGGCACGACGCGCATCGCGGCCGGCACGAGCGCCGCCAACTCGCCTGGCCCGGCCGTGGTCATGACCCGCTCAGCCAACCTAGCGGTGAGCTCAGACACCGCAGTCGCGCCGTGACGCAGCCGGCCGTCGACGGCATACCGACCGACTCGCAAAGCTGTGGCGCCCACTCGGGCAGCCTGGCCGGCGCTGCAGGCCGGCCAGGAAGTCTGACTATCCAGGTAGCTGGCAGCTCGACTCAGCATGAATGGATCGGGATGCAGGCGGTCTTGGACGAGCTGGCTAAGGCCCGCAGAAAACAGAAACGCATCGAGCCACTCTCGATCGCGAATGGCAGCCTGGAGCCCGTCGGCGAGCGCGCTCGCGGCACACAGCAGGTCGGTGACCATGACCGGATCTGCGGGCGCCTGTCTGGCGCCTGGGGCCAGTTCGGTCAGCGCCATGGCGCTCCGGTGTCCTGATACTGGGCCTCGATGGCTCTGAGCACCGGGGCCACGTTACGGCGCAGCCAGAGGGGGCTTTCTGTGTAGCGTTCGGACTTGGCGAGGTTGTCTGACACGTGCCGAAGCCACGTGAGGACCAGGAGCGCCGATCCGCTGATCGGATCGTTGTAGCTACGGCCAGACATCATTTCGGTCTCTGCCGGGAGCCAGGGCTGACGACTGCCCAGTCGTGCGGCGACGCGCGCTCCGAATTCGTGCGGCTCCCCTGGCCTAGGCGTTGTGAGCAGCCAGAAGGCGAGGTCAAGGATGACGAGATCGTGCCGGCTCGCCTGTGCCCAGTCAACGATCCCCGTCACCCGGCCCTCGCCGCTGACGATCACGTTTCCCGCGTAGAAATCGCCGTGGGTCCAGCCAAGCGTCACCCAACGGCCATCTAGCTCTGCCCGCAGGCCAGCGGCCATCCTGTCAATGACGGCCTTGCTGCCAACCGCGCGACGCAGCGCCTCGACCGGCCCATCTACAAGCCGTGACACCACCGGCTCGTTGAGCACATGTGTCGCGGGATCCAGGCGGTGCAGCGGAGCTATCGCGTTGGCCGCAGCGAGAGTGAGCCAGTTCGTCAGCCCGGGCTTGGCCTGCCTGCCGTCTAGTCCAGGCAGCTTGCTCGTCACTAGGTAGGCCCCCGCGCTCACATTTCCGAAGCTCAGCGGCACGGGAAGCAGGCTGCGCCACGAGCCAAGCCGATCGTCAGCGTGCAGGCACTCGAGCGCCAGCCACTCCCGGCGGAGGCTCTCGATGCCGTTCGAGCTGGCAGCCACCTTCAGGACGGCGGCCTCGGTCCCGCACCCGCGCACCATGACCACCGCGCTGTCCGACACGGTCCTGAGATTGCTCTCGGGTCGCCAGTCGCCGGCGGTGAGCGCAGCCTGCACAACCGCGGCTGGGACTCCGCCCGCCTCTGACCGGACCAGTCTCGACCTGATGGTCGAGGCCTGGCGGTAACCAAATAGGCCTAGCGCGACCGCGGTCTGGCCGCTAAGCCACGCGATTCCGCCACCCGTGATCCCCACACGGGGAACGAGCAGCAGAGTCAGGCTGAGCACGAGCACGCTAAGCCCGAGCAGTACCACGACAACGGCCTTCATCTTGCGCGCCACCCTCGCCCTGCTGACTTCGAGCGCGACAACGGCGTTCGGCAAGGACGAGAGCGCGAGCAGGCGGAGTGGGGTCGTCCCGTGCTCGGCGTACCACGATCCGAAGAAACGCAGCCCGAACGGGGCGAGCGCGATCACGAGGGCGACGAGCGGGACTAGCAGAGCCAGGGACTGACGCAAGGCATGACGGTGGTAGTGATCAAGTCGCTCGGTCTCGGTGGCGCCGTGGGCTACCAGTGACTGGCCGAACGCAATCGGCACGGCATAGAGGGCAAGGC
>JBOHCP010000074.1:0-12442 GCA_050698875.1 Streptosporangiaceae bacterium
CGCTAGCACTGATCTAACAATACACGACCTCGTTGGCAAGTCCCAACGGAGCTTAACCAGGAGTAGGTCAGTTTCGTTCCTGCAGTGTCCCCAGGGGGGCGCTCAGCCCGTCAATGCGGGCGTATGCCTGCCTTGCTCTGTGAAGGAGTGGCGCGGCCAGGTTCGGCCGACCTGCGCTAAGCGTCCTCGCCACCGACTCACCGTGCTGCACTTTCTCCCTGGCGTCCTCAAGCGTCGCCGAGATCCCGGCCGGCTTTGGAGCGTAATCAACTTCTAGCGCTGCCAGCAGCGCAGCCTCCTGTTCGGCCAGGATCTCGCTCAGGTTCGAGTTGGCGGTCTGAAGCAGAAGCTCTATTCGGTCCAGCTCGTGCTGGGCCGCCTGCTTCTCCACTGCCGCGGTCAGCCCATCTTCTGCGATAGTGATGAGTTCCTCAGCGACGGCGAGCAGTCGCTCACACTCTCGTTGCCGCGAGCGGACTTTCGAGCCTGGTTCGGCAGTGCTGTCTGGGCACCAGCGGATCTTCTTGATCGCCTCCTTGGCCTTGGTCTCGCCTCCTCGTGCAGTCTTGTCCACGCTGAACGTGTGCTCCCCGGCCGGGCAGGACACGCTGCCGAAACTGTGGGGCGCGTCGATGTAGGTCAGCGTCCAGCCGGCGTTGCGAGCTTCACCCAGGGCTTTGTTCCAGTACGGTTTCTGATGAGTGGGCCACGTCTGGGCCGGGCCGTAGGTCCGCGAGTTCATCGCGCTGCTCCATGGCGCCGAGTCGAACACGGTGATCCAGACATGCTGCCGTCTCTCCTGCGGTAGGCAACACTTGCGGGTGCCAGCGAGGCTGGCAGCAGCGCGAGTACACAAAGTCAACAATGCTTGTATCATTATTGCATGGATGTGCGACACGGCGAGCTGCTGAACGTTCGCGAGACGGCCCGCCGATTGGGCGTGCACGAGAACACGGTGCGTAACTGGGCTCTTGACGGCCTCCTCCCGACAGCGAGGATCCCGGGGTCGAGGTTCCACCGCTTCGATGCTGACGATGTCGAGCGCCTTCGGCAGCAGCGCGGTCGCGCTGTGGCGTCAATTCAGGCCGAGCGTCGCACAATCGGGCCGGAACTGGCGGACGGGACACTCCTAAGTCAGTGGGCGGACACGCGCGATGCTCAGAGCATGTTTCCCGAACTCATACGGCGGCTGCTTGCCTCCACGCCGGGTATCACGAACCTCTCAGTTCGTTCCGCAGAGGGTGTGTCTGCGCCTGGCTGGGACGGTCAGGCCGATTCCGTCGGCACGGTGTACCTGCCGCACGGCCATCTCTGCTTCGAGTTCAGCGCCGACCGCCATTCGAAGGCGAAGGCGAGCGCGGATTACGAGAAGCGGCGTGACGATCCTAGGAGAGTCGTCCCAGCGGAGTCGACTTTCGTTTTCGTGACGCCGAGGCGTTGGGCAGGCGGTACCGCGTGGGCGAGAGACCGACGCGCTGAGGGGGTCTTCGCCGATGTCCGGGTCCTGGATGCTGACGATCTTGAAGGATGGCTTCAGGCAACCCCTGCCATCCACTACTGGATCTCCGAGCGTCTAGGTCGCCGACCAGGCGATGCGGAAACTCTGGAATGGTGGTGGACGCGGTTCAGTAACCGGACCGATCCGGCGCTGCCCGCAACCCTGTTTCTCGCTGGCCGCGAACGTGAATGCGAATCACTGGAAGAGTTCTTCGGCGGCCGGCCGTCACTCATCACAATTCATGCAGACTGGCGTGACGACGCGATTGCGTTTGTATCCGCAGCTATCACAGCGCTGACGCGGGAGACTGGCAAGAGCGTACAGCCAGCCTTTCTCGTTTCAAGCGCAGATGTCTGGAATCGCACTGTTGCGCAGCACGGCAGGATGACACTCCTGCCTCTCTTCGACCACCCGGATTTTCCTGCTGCTGAAAAGCAAGGGCATTACGTGATCCTTCTGGCGGGCCGTGATCACGCCGTCAGGGGAACAAGCATCGGGCTTCCGCGAGTCGGCAGGGAGTCTGCAAGGCAAGCGCTTGCAGCCGCCGGCATTGAGTTTGCCCGCGCTCACGACCTCGCTGGGCTGGCACGCCGAAGCATGCCATCGCTGGTCCGTACCTTGGCCCGCGACCCCCGGATCGCTCGGCCGCCATGGTCGCAATCGTCCGCAACGAAGAGCCTCGCACCGCTCGTTCTGGCGGGTGCGTGGACGGTTAGCGACGGTGACACAGAAGTGATCGCTGAGATGGCTGGCAGGCCCTGGCCGACGGTCGAGCGCACTTTGCTGCACTGGGCGGAGACAGACGACCCGCCATTCGTGCGGTCTGGTCGTCAGTGGCACCTTGCCTGCGCAGAGGAAGCCTTCATGCTGCTCTACGGCAAGCTCACGCACGAAGACCGGGAGCGCTGGCGCAGGATCGCGTCCAAAGTGCTGCTCGAGCCAGACCCTCAGCTTGACCTGCCACCCAACGACCGGGTCATGGCCGGTGTCAGGGGAATTACGCGAAAGTACTCGCAGGCTCTCCGGCGCGGCGTAGCAGAAGGCCTGGCACTACTCGGGTCCATGGACCACGAACAGCTAAGCGACGACGTCAGCTGCGCTCAACATGCCAGGGACATCGTCGGCGGCGTCCTGGAGCGTGCCGCGACCGACCGATCCGGAAGGCTCTGGCAGTCCATTGCTGACGTACTGCCGCTGCTCGCTGAGGCATCGCCCCAGGACTTCCTCGACGCTGTTCACAAAGATCTTGACCGAGGCGAGCCGCTGCTGGCAGCAATGTTCCAGGACAGTGACCGGAGTTCGGGCCTGTACGGCAGCTCGCCCCACACCGGACTGCTGTGGGCGCTGGAAACGCTCTGCTGGTCATCGGAACACGTGGTCGACGCATCACGTGGCCTGGCACGCCTTGAGGCCATCGATCCAGGAGGGCGGCTGTCCAACCGGCCAATCGAGAGCCTGCAAACTGTGCTCGCCGGATGGATCCGGCACACGGCCGCCTCACTGGAGCTGAAGATCCGCGCGGTCGACCAGATCTGCCGTCAATTGCCCGAGGTCGGGTGGCGACTCGTCTCAGCACTCTGGCCCAGTACCCATGCGACGTTGTCTCCGCCGGCCCGGCCGCGATTTCGTGACTGGCAACCGGAAAGCCAGCAGGTACCAATCTCCGAGTGGATCTCGTACATCGGCCAGATCGTCGGGCTGGTACTTGACCTCGCAGGCGATGACCCAGGGCGGTGGGCCGACCTCAGCGAACGGCTGTGGCCGCTACCTCCGGCGGAGCAGGACCGCGTGCTGGGCGCGCTAGAGGCAGCCGCCGACCCGCACTCGCTGCGAGCGGACGAACGTCTGCTGCTCTGGGAGCGCCTGCACAGGGAAGCCTCGCAGCACGAGCGATTCGCTGCGGCCGATTGGGCGCTGGCTAGCGATCCGCTGTCGCGCTTGAGGGCAATCGCCGATCGGCTTGAGCCGGCTACGGGCGCGCAGAAATACGGCTACCTCTTTGACTGGCGCCCGAACCTGCTCGGCATTGACCCCCTGGACCATGACACATACGAGGTCAGACTTCTGGAGTTGCGCACTCAGGCCGTCAAGGACGTGATCGAAATCGGCTCCATCGACGGTCTGCGTCGCCTGGCCCAGAGAAGTCCGGTGCCACAGCATCTGGGCTGGGTCGCAGGTGGAGTGGTGCCCGAAGAGCTGACGCCCGAACTGCTGGCCTGGCTTGACTCGGAAGACTCTAAGCTCCGCGACGCGGCATCTAGCTGGGCACGGCGCAAGCTAGCCGGACCTGGCGTCGAGTGGTTGCGCCACGCACTGGGCCGTCCGGAGCTGACCAGGCACGAGCGTCGTGTAGCGCTCGCCTTGAGCGCGCCAGCGCGACAGGACGTCTGGGACTTCATAGCCGAAATTGAGCCAACCGTGAGCGACGCGTACTGGAACCAGATGGACGACTGGCGAGTACTAGCGGAGGACACGGAACGTGCCGCCCGGGAACTGGTGGCGCACGGCCGTCCGTGGACGGCAGTGACTCTTCTGGCGACACACATCTCTGCCAAGACTCAGCGGCCAGCATCAGTAACCCGAGCACTAGTCGAAGATGCATTGCACGCTGGTGCGGCGAGTAACCCAAGCGGCGGCCAACTTGCAATGCTCGGCTATGAAATCGGGCTGTTGCTCGACTTCCTGGAGGCAGAAGGAGCAGATCAGAGAAGTCTGGCGGGATTCGAGTTCGTTTTCTTCCAGCTGATCGAGCCCCACCGAAGGCCAGAAGCGCTCTTCGCCGCGCTCGGAAGCGAGCCGAGCTTCTTCGTGGATCTCGTCTCACGCGTTTACAGGGCCAAGGACGAGCCACAACGCAGGCTGAACCAACATGATGCCGCGCTCGCCCGGCACGCTTGGTGGGTCCTTGCGCACTGGCGTCGTCCTCCAGGTTTGCGACCAGACGGCACCATCGACGGTGAACACCTGGAGAGATGGGTTCGCGGTGCGCGCCTTGCTCTCGCCGACGTAGGCCGGGCCGACATCGGCGATGAGCAGATAGGCCAGACGCTGGCATCAAGCCCGCCTGGTGCCGATGGAATCTGGCCCGCTGAACCGGTCAGGGCAATCATCGAAGACATCGGGAGCCCCGGCATCGAGGCCGGGATTCACGTTGGCGTCTTCAATGATCGTGGCGTAACAGGTCGAGGGCTTTACGACGGTGGCCAGCAGGAGCGTGACCTGGCTAGCAGATACCGGCGATGGGCGGGGGCAACCTCAGGTCGATGGCCGCGAACGTCTCGCATCCTGCGGCGCCTCTCCGAGACATATGAGCAAGAGGCGCGGCGGGAAGACGCTGAAGCCCGTCTGAGCGCGGACACGTAGGTCTCGGGGTGGCATGCCAACAGCCGGGCCGGTAATCCGTATCTGGCTCTTCGAAGTTAACCGAGATCGGGTGGCCGTCCGGTTACCAGATGTGACTGGTGCCTGGTAGCGGTGGCGTGTGCCCGGCGGCGGCCGCGGGTGCATGCGGTGCGGACCCGGCGGCGCTGGTTTGCCGGGTTGCGGAAGGAGTAGGCCTGGCGGGCTTCGAGCTTGGCGATCCGGTTCAGGCTTTCGCTGCGGGCGTTGCTGACGCCGGTGAGGACGGCGGCGGCGATCTGGTCCTGCCACCGGGATATGGTCCGGGCCAGGGTGACCAGCTCGGGGATGTCATCGTTGCGGGCGCACCAGTCGTAGAAGGCGAACAGCCTGTCCCGCACGCCGCGCTCGCACGGAGTGGACCTGGGGACGCGGGCGCGCAGGTTCAGGACGTCGCGCAGTTTTTCCTTCCCGATCCAGGCGGCCAGGATCTCCTGGCCGTCCCGGCTGCCGCCGAGGGTATTCATGGCCTTGGCGAACTGCCCTGGTGACAGGTGCTCCAGGTTCCGCACCAGCAGGGACTTGATCCCGTACCCGGGGTCACCGGACCGGCCGCGGCGGCCGTAGGTGCGCCGCACCACCCGGCGGCGCACGTCCCCGGTCATCTTCACCGCCAGCTGCACGACGCGGAACAAGTCCACGACGATCTGCGCGGCCGGCAGCATCCGCCGCACCGCGGAGGCGTAGATGGAGCACATGTCCATCGCGACGATCTGGACCCCGTGCCGCCAGGCCGCCGGCATCTGCGCCAGCCAGTACGCGGCGTCATCGGCGGTCCGGCCCTCCACCTGGCCCAGCAGCCCCTGGTCCCCGGACAGGTCGAAGAAGCAGGTGTGCCACCGGTCGGCCAGCAGCACGTACTCGCCGGTTTCCTCCTCGATCCGCCACCGCGGCCGCCCGCGGCGATGCTCGTCGATGCCCAGCTGCGCCACCGGGCCGGCCAGCTGCGCTAACACCGGGTCAGCGCGGCCGGCGAACGCCTGGTGGGCGACCGGCCAGGACACGTGCTGCCAGCGCCCGGCTTCGGCGACCGTGCAGCCCCGCTCCGCGACCTCCGCGCCGGCCAGCTCCCGCAGCCGCGACGTCAGCCGGCACCGCGGCGGGACGGCCGGCACCGACTCGGTGAACGTCTTGCGGGCACACCCGCAAGACGTGCACTTCCACCGTCGCTTGCACCAGGCCACCGCAACCTCGTCCAGGCCCGGCGCAGATCCCGCGGCCGGGTCAGCACGTAGTCGTGCACCCGGCCCGACCGCGTACCGCAGTCCGGGCAGCACGCGGCATCCGCGCTGTCGGTGACCACCCAGACGGTGACCGAGCCGTCCGGCTCGGCGCCGGCGTCGAAGACCCGCAGGCCCTCCACCCCGAACAGCGCCGATGCCGTATCCTGCGGCCCTCTGCTGATCATGTTTCCTGTAGCAAGATCCATGATCTTAGACGCCGCGGGCCTCTTGATCACGCCGCCACGCCCCGGCCGATTCGCCAGATCACCAGCGCCCGGCAGCCACGCCAGCTTGTCGTCACGCACTGTCACCGGCCCGCAACACGATCCCGGTTAAGTTCGAAGAGCCCCGTATCTGTACCTTATGCGTCATAATTTCGTTGCGGCAGAATGGCCGCATGTGGCTTTGTGCAACTTGCAGGCCGCTGCGAATCAGAGCGGACCATGGTGTCCGGCTGGCGGAGGTTGGCCGTGCGGCGGGGGAGTCGGCGTGAGTGAGCCGAAGCGGTGGTACAAGCCGAAGCTGATCGAGGTTGCCATCCCGCTGGAGGAGATCAACAAGGAGTCCGCGCGCGAGAAGTCGATCCGACACGGCCATCCATCCACGCTGCACCTATGGTGGGCGCGGCGACCGCTCGCCGCTTGCCGCGCCGTGCTATTCGCCCAGCTCGTCGATGATCCGTCGGCACACCCTGACCGGTTTCGACTGAGAACACCCAGGAGGCCGAGCGCGAGCGATTGCATGACATCATCAAGCCGCTCGTGGTCGGGGTTGCCCGCCTCGCGGCAGCGGTTCGCCGCCAGGACCGGGTCGCGGCTGTCCTCGGCCTCGGCCTCGGCGACGCACGCCTCGATCCACTCGAGGATCGCCAGCCCCCACTCCGACCGCGCCCGGTTGATGTCGTTCAGCCTCGCGCGTCGCCGCAGCTGGCCGTAGGCGGCCTGGTGCACCGCAGCGTGGCGAGCGCTTCGGCCTGGGCGCGGGTGGCAGCTGCGACGGTCAACGGCGGTTCGGCCACGTCTGTGCTCACCCGGTCATCGTGGTCCCGGCTCCCGCCGGCCTCGCGGACCGACACGCATCACGACGCGAGTAAACAAGCTGGGCCTCAATGGCGCGCTGAGCGGCCGGAAACCCGCACATCACGGCGGCGTTTCTGCCAGGTCGTTGTGTCAACCTCAAACGCGAAGACAGCTAGCTGAGGAGTGCCGGGAACGGCGAGACGGTCAGCATCTCAGGCAGGTTCCCGACGGAGAAGACGCGGCCATCGCAATCCCGGACGACCGGGCCGAGCGTGTCGTTCACGCGGGTCCAGCCGAGACCGCCGAGGACGGCGAAGAGTGGGATACCGCCGAGCCGCATCGACTCGTCACGCAAGCGCTCGAAGCGGAGCGCCTTATCGCGGGCGGTACCGCCATCGTTAGCGCCCTTGCACTCAAGCATCGCCCGGAGTGCGCCGAGGCTATCGTAGACCACGAAATCTGGTGTGGGCAGGACTGACACTTCGAAGTGCTTCGCGATCTCCGCCTGGTTGTGTGCACCTGAGCGGATATACAGAATGCCGTTCTCCTCAAACAGTGCCTCGACCGCATCCTCGATGAGGTTGCCTCGCACCTCCGAAGTGGAGTCCAGCACCTGGCGGAACGCGCCGCCGTAGTGCCGCTGGTGCAGGAATTGGCTGTGGGGCACGCCCTGCCTGGCGTAGTCCCGAACGGTGTCCCATCCGTGCAGCGTGTCGGGTTTCTGCTGCTTCGACTTCCAAGCCCCAGGGGGTTCGGCGAAGAGCGTTCTCTGCATGATCCGGTCGAGCGTCTCGGCCGCCACCCGAGCTTGCGCCTCGGAGGTCGCAGTTCCCGAGCGCTCCATGCTGTCGATCTTGCCGACCGAGAGGTGAGGGAGGCCCAGGACGTCGCCGACCAGTTGCGTCGATGCAGCGAACTCCCCCCGGAGCAGGCCAGTGATGACGCGCAGCGGAAGGAGCACGGTGGGCTCCGCATGGATCGCTGCGGTCAGGTCTGCCACGGACACCCTCGTGAATCCAGCAGTCGCCATGTGTGCCCTGGCGTAGGCGGCATCGAATAGAGGCAGCTCGAAGAAGTCCCTGACCGGGACATATGCGTACTCTGGCGAAAGGTGCTGCACGTACAACCGGCGGGCGATTTCAGCGTGGATGCCCGCGTGATCGCTGGTGCCGTGCCTGGCCGGGATCTGCCTCATGCGGTTAACGCGTTCATCCCACGTTGCCGCGCCGACGATGTAGTCGACTGTCTGCCCGATAGTTGGCATAGACGGGCGGTCAGTGCGCGAGTTCGATGACGACCGGGATGCCGTCAGGCTCGTCGACGGGCAGGCGGTCACGGGCTGCATCGACGAAAGCCTTGTGGATCTCCAGGCCCCCTGCGCGCCGGCCGTTGCGGCGAGCGGCGACGGCAGTCGTTCCTGACCCGGCGAACGGATCAAGTACCACGCCGTCTTCAGGTGAACACGCCTTGATGAAGAATTCGGCAAGCCTCTCGGGCATCGCGGCGGTGTGTCCGCCTGCGCCCTTGTGCTGGTTATAGGTCTGCGGCACGGAGACAACATTGCCAGGATCGGCGCCTCCGTGCAGGTATGTCGTTGTTCGATCCCGGCCGAATCCTGCGTCGGTGTTGCGGCGGCCGAGCTTGTCGAGCTTCCGCCGCTCGATCTCCTCAGGCGTCGTCTTGTAAGGCACGCGGACGGCGTCGAGGTCGAAGTGGGGCCGCGCACCCTTGGCGAATGCATACACGTACTCGAAGCCGTCCTTGGTGCGGGGCCCGAACTTGCCGGGGACCGCGTTCGGCTTGTGCCAGATGTACGTCTCCAGCCATCGCCAGCCCTGCTGCTGGAGCGCGACCACGAGCTGGTAGACGTACGGGTGCCGCTGGCCTTGAAGCGGCCCGGACTTCGCAACGCGGTTTTTGATGTTCAGCACCAGCCAGCCGGTCTCTTTCGTCGCCTCCAGCATCAGCTTGCCGTACGGCAGGAACCATTGGACGTAGCGATCCGGGTGGATTCGGCTATAGGCGCGAGCGTCAGCGTATGGCGGGCTGGTGAACCACAAGTCGACCGATTCCGACGGCAGTGCCGGCAGCCACTCAGCGCTGTCGGCCCATGTCTCGCCCTCGCTAAGCAGAGCCTCAAGCGTCTGGTCAGGTGGCGTCCGCGGCCCTGGTGGAGCCGACGGGCCTAGATGATCCACCATAGGTGGAGATCCTATCGACGGGTCGGACAATCGGCCTGGACCGAATCGCACGGTCGGCTGTTACCGTCGAGCAGGGAGGCAGCTGTGGACTGGTGGAGCGCCTACGTCGAAGCACGGACGGACGGCACGGGCCTGATCGAGGACGACGCGGTGGGCGCGTTCGCCAGCCTGGCCCACGCGCATCACGGTGTCGTCAGCGCGGGCGGTGAGCCGCCCAGGTGGGCTGCGCAGATCAGCATCGAGGCTGCACGGGCTGACACGGCGGCGACCGGAGCGGTCAGGATCGTCAGCGCGCTCGCAGATCAGGCCGGGCTGCCTGCGTGGCCGGTCGCCCGCGTCGAAGCCACCCGCGAGGATGTCCTCGCCGAAGATCTCCCCGTGCCCCGATGACCGCCTACGTCTCCAAGTTGACGAGCTAAGGCGGTAGATGGCGTCCTCGACCTGGTGCTTGCGCTCGGCCGGGAGTATTCAGCCTGACGCCTGCCACGCCTCGATCGCGTCGGCCAGGGCGACCTGCCGGACCCGCAGTCCCTCAGCGAACCGGGTCTGCGGCGCACCGCCCCCGTGGGCCTTGCAGACGCCATCCGCAACAGCGGACGCCTCGCAGCGTTCCCCGTCACGTCGGCGCGCCATGCACTGTACCTCGCCCTTGCGGCGACGCCGCGGCGGGCTGTCCTCGCGCGCGTTACGGGGTTGGCAGTAATCGGCCGACCGGCGCCTGGGGCTTGGGTGGCGTTGTGCTGGATGGCTCTGTCGAGCCAGTCGGCGGCCCGCCCGGCGGTCGCGGCCTGGCCCGCTGCCGGCGCGGCCCGGTCCGCCGGGGCTCCCTGGCCGGTGTCGGTGACGGCTGGATCTGCGCCGGGTCGACGGTCCCGATGAGGTTGCCGTCCTGGTCGAACACGGCCTGCACGGCGTCTTCTCGCCGCTGCTGCCACGGCTGGCCTTGGCAACCTTCTGCCTGATCGCGTGCGAGCCGATGACGCCGAGACGGCGCATGCGGCTGTCGTACACCAGCACGGGCTTGCCGCGCGCGGCGGCTGCCCGGCGGACGACCCTGTCCGCTGCGGCTTTCGCGACCACAGCGGCTGTCCCGGTGGTGCGCGGCCCGATCGGGTGCCTTTCCTCGACGAGCTCGCGCGCCTGCACGAGCAGCTGGCGGCGATCCTTCGCGCTGCCATCAAGGCCGGCGAATACCGGACATGCTGCCGTCCGAGTCGCAGCTACAGGCCGAGCACGGCGTGCAACCGGGTACGGATCTGCCGGATCGACGGGACCGCACCCGAAGCGAGCTCGTCCATGAACTCGGCCTCCGCATCGGTCTCCGTCAACAGGTACGGGCTGGGAACGCCGAGCGGGAGCGCTCCACGGATACGCGTCTCGGATACGCCCGAGCCAACCGCGGGTGACGGCTGCCGTGGCGCGGGTGCCCGGCGGCGGTCATGCCGATCGCCATCTCCGCTGCACGACGAACGCGACAGTCGGCCAGCAGCGCCCCGGCCACGCCATGCGGAAGGCCATGGGCAATGTTGCACGCCAGAGTCGCGGCCTCCATGACGCTCTTCCGGCACGCCGCGCCGGACGGGGCAGTGCTCAGCCGGGTACTCGATCAGTACTTCGGCAGGGTCAGCGACCCGGCGACCGAGCGGCTGCTCAGCCAGGCAGCAGGAAGGCCTCACCCGATCGCGGCTGACCGGCACAGCCCCGGTCACCGCGCTGGCGGGCAACGGACCAAAGCTGTGCGGGTACGCCCCAGGAGGCTGGCGCTACTCGAACGTCGGTTTGCGGTCGCGGGTGCGCTTCAGCTCGAAGAAGCCGTCCGCCTCGGCCACCAGCGCCAGGCCGTCCCAGAGCCGACCGGCCGCCTCACCCTTCGGGGCTGGCGTGATGACGGGCCCGAACAGCGCCCTGCCGCGAAGGCGGACCACCGGCGTTCCCACGTCAAGGCCGACCTCATCAAACGCCTCGTGGTGCGAGGCCTTAATGAACTCGTCGAACTCGGTGCTGGTGGTGGCGTCGGCGATCGACGCGGGCAGGCCGACCTCGGCGACAGCCTCGCGCAGCACAGCCGCGTCCTCGCGCCGACCCTGCACGTGGAAGCGGGTGCCGAGCGCGGTGTAGAGCGGCCCGAGGACTTCCGGTCCGCTGTGCTGCGCCGCCGCGGCGCACACTCGCACCGGTGCCCAGGCCCGGCCCATCCGCTCCTGGTACTCGGGACTCAGGTCCGTGCCCTCATGCTGGCTGAGGTTCAGGTAGGCCAGCGACATGATCCGCCAGTCAGGGCGGATCGGCCGTACCTTCTCGACCTCGAGGATCCAGCGGGACGTGATCCAGGCCCACGGGCAGACGGGATCGAACCAGAATTGCACGTCCTCAGTCGCGTCCGGCTGTGTCGTCATGTCGCTGGCAACAGGTGTCCGCGCCACGGTATTCCGGCCGCGCGGCCGCCCGGCCGAGGAACCCGGCGAGCCGGTCACTGGCGCACGCGCCGAGCGGCACGGCGACTGGCGGCCCGAACAGCGAAGCCCGGTGGGCGTCGGTCACCAGCAGCGGCGCGACCGCGAGCAGCCGGCTCGCCAGCTCCGCCGGGATCGGCAGGCCGGCTCCGCGCGCCTGCGCGACATCCCAGCCGTGCACGGCGATCTCGAGAGCGCCAGCGGTCGCGAAGGCGTCGGCAGGCAGGGGCCGCCCGCCGACAGCACGCACCGCCGAGCGCGCCGGCCCCAGCCATCCAGCAGGTTTTCCGCCCTGGTCGCGAACAACCTCGCGGGATCGATGCCGGGTGCGCAGTCGGCAGCGGGCGTCGCGCCCACGCATCCGCCGTGACGCCCCTTCAGAGGGCCGCCAGCGACTCACAGCCGTGCCGCAGCAGCATGGCCAGGTCCCAGTCGCGGCACGGCGTGGGCCGGTCAAGCAGGTCCGGTGTCACCACCGCCACGCTCTCGCGCGCATAGCCGACGGCCTGCTCCAGCAGCTCGCCGGCCTGCGTTGCGGCGATCACGGCACCGGGTAGCGGTCGGGTAGCCCGAAGGCCGGGAACAGCGACCCGTCGTTGAACGAGACGATCCTGACGATGCCGCGGCCGCTGATCTCCAGGACCTGGAT
>JBOHCP010000075.1:0-12391 GCA_050698875.1 Streptosporangiaceae bacterium
GCCTCGTCGCGGGCGCCCTGGCCGAGGACGCCATTCTCGCCGGGCAGCGGCCCGGCCGGGCGGTCGCTGGCCCGTGACGCTCGCGGGCCGATGGCCGGCGTGCCGGTCGCCGCGTCACCCGCGCCCACCGAAGTCGCAATACGCGGCGTCACGCCGAACATACCGGCAAGGACCTGGCCAAGGACCTCATCGTAACCGCCGGTCAGGAAGCCCTTGGCAGTACCGGCATGGGCGAAGTCCAGGGTGAGCACGCCGTCTTCGAACGACGACACGCTGGCGTTACTCAGCTGCATCCACGCAACGCGCTTCCGCCCTTGCACCGCTTCGAGGACGTCCGGCCAGCGCGCCCGTAGCGACGCGGTATCGGCAGCCGTTCCGGCCGGCCGCGCCGCCGCCGGGCTAGCAGGCTCCGGTGCCTGATCGGACCGCGGTCGCTCCGGCCGCGCTGGCTCGGCCCGACGCGGTGCAGGCTCAGGCTGGCGCGGCTCAGGCTGGCGCGGCGCCGGTTCTCGGCGCGCGGTCGTGGCGGCTGGAGTCTCAGCCGCCCCCGAATGGCCAGCGCTCAGGCGGCGCTCGAGCCGGTCCAGCCGGTCAGCGAGACCGGCGAGACCGGCGGTGTCCGAGCCTGCGGCTGGCAGCAGCACCTGTGCGCACATCAGCTCGAGCAGCAGCCTCGGCTGGGTGGCGCCGCGCATTTCTACCAGTCCCGCGCTGATGATCTCGGCCGCCCTGGTCAGGCCCGCGCGGCCGACCGCGCCCGCCTGCTTGGTCATCGGCTCCAGCCGATCGGGCGGCGCGTCGATGAGACCGGTCGCGGCGGCGTCGGGTACCGCAGACAGCACGATCAGGTCGCGGAGCCGGTCGAGCAGGTCGGCGGCGAACCGGCGCGGATCGTGCCCCGCTTCCACGACGTGATCGATCGCCTGGAAGACGGCCGCGCCGTCCTCGGCTGCGAAGGCGTCGATGACCTCGTCGAGCAGCCGGTCGTCGGTGTAGCCGAGCAGCGCGATGGCGCGGTCGTATCGCAGCCCGGCTTCATCCGACCCGGCGAGCAGCTGGTCAAGCACCGACAGGGCATCCCGAACCGACCCCGCCCCCGCCCGGATTATCACCGGCAGCACGGCCGGCTCGTACGGCATCCCCTCGCTGGCGAGGATCTGCTCGAGGTGCTCGCGCAGGATCGCCGGCGGTATCAGCCGGAACGGGTAGTGGTGCGTCCGCGACCTGATGGTCGCGATGACCTTCTCCGGCTCCGTGGTGGCGAAGACGAACTTGAGGTGTGGCGGCGGCTCCTCGACAAGCTTCAACAGCGCGTTGAAGCCCTCCTTGGTGACCATGTGAGCTTCGTCGATGATGTAGATCTTGTAGCGCCCCGACACCGGCGCGTAAAACGCGCGCTCGCGCAGGTCCCTCGCATCATCCACGCCGCCGTGGGACGCCGCGTCAATCTCGATCACGTCGATGCTGCCCGGCCCGGCGGGAGCGAGGGCCACGCACGAGGGACACTTCCCGCACGGATCGGGCGTCGGGCCGAGCTCGCAGTTCAGCGACCTGGCCAGGATCCGGGCGCTGGAGGTTTTGCCACAGCCCCGTGGCCCGCTGAACAGGTACGCGTGGTGGACCCGGCCGCTGCGCAGGGCCTGCCGCAGCGGTTCGGTGACATGATCCTGGCCCTTGACTTCCGCGAAGCTGCCCGGCCGGTACCGGCGGTAGAGCGCCAGGGGCGCGGCCTGCACGCCTGGCCGGGAGTTTCCGTCCTGATCAGGGCCTGGACCGGAGCCGCCTGGCCTGGCCCTGGGGGTGTTGCCTGCCATGGCCCCAGTCTGCCAGGAAACTGAAGGACCCCCCGCACACCCGACAGAGCCCGCGTACCCTTGCTGCCTTCCGGCCCTGGGGGAGTTAGCAGGATGAACGCCGTGCGGGGGGTCTGTCGTCTAGTTTAGCCGCGGCCCGCGGCGGTGTCCGCCACGCGGTATCCCACCCCGGGAGTGGTCGTGATCACCGGTGGGTCGCCTAGCTTGCGGCGCAGCCGGCCGATTGCTACCGCTACCGCGTTGGTGAACGGGTCCGCGTTCTCGTCCCAGACCTGCTCAAGCAGGTGTTCGGCGCTCAGGAAAGCCGGGCTCGCTCGCAGCAGCGCTTCCAGCACCCCGAACTCCTTGACCGAAAGGTCTAGGTGCCGACCATCCCTGATGACGGTGCGCCGCACCTGGTCGAGCTCGATCCCGGCGACGCGCAGCACCCTGCTGCGGGCCGACGGCTGGCGCCGGGCTAGCGCCCGCACGCGGAGCACAAGCTCGGGGAAATGGAATGGCTTGGTGAGGTAGTCGTCCGCGCCGAGCCCAAGGCCGGTCACCCGCTCACCGGGCGTTCCCGCGGCGGTCAGCATGAGGACCATGGCCCGGCCACCGGCGTCGGGCCGGGGGGCTGCGCCTGGGACACCTGCGGGGTCCGTGATCATCTGGCACAACACGTCGCCGTGGATCCCCGGCAGGTCGCGGTCGAGCACCACCACGTCATAGGAGTTGAGGTCGAGCTTCGCCGCGGCCTCCAGCCCGTCGTGCGCGGCGTCCACCGCCATGCCCTGATCGCGCAGGCCCTCGACCACGACCTCGGCGAGCGACCGCGAGTCCTCGACCACCAGCACCCTCACGATGGCACCCCCGCGAGCTCGGCGCTGGCCGCCAGCGGGAGCGTAATGACGACCTGCAAGCCGCCCGCAGGCCTGGCCTGCAGATCCACCGATCCGGCGTGCGCAGCGGCGATCGCGGTGACGATGGACAGGCCGAGGCCTGACCCCCGGTCGGAGCTGACCCGGTCAGCGCCGAGCCGCCGGAACGGCTGCGCCAGCTGGGACACCTCGGCCTGATCCAGCACCGGGCCGCCGTTCTCGACGACGATCCGGCACGTGTCTTGGCTTGCCCAGGCGGCCACGGCGATCCAGCCGTGCGGCTCGTTGTGCACGATCGCGTTCTCGACGACGTTGTCGACCATGCGGCGCAGCATCACGTCGCTGCCCGCGACGGGGAGACGGGCGTCTCCGCCCAGCTGCACGCTGAGCCGAGCGGCCTCGATCGCTGCCGAGCGCGCCCACACCACGTCGGCGACCACGGCGTTCAGGGCGACCACGTCGCCGTTCGTCAGCGCCCCGTGCTGGGTCCGGGCAAGCACGAGCAGGCCCTCGAGCAACTGGTCGACGCGGTCGAGTTCGGCGCGGAGCCTGCCCGCGAGCACGACGGTCTGCGGGGGCAGCGGTCCGGGCTTGGCCATGGCGACATCCAGGGAAGCCCGCATGGTCGTGAGTGGCGTGCGCAGCTCGTGTGATGCGTTGGCTACGAAGAGGCGCTGGGCGGCGAACGCCGCTTCAAGCCGCTCGAGCAGCCCGTCGAAAGTGTCGGCCAGGTCCTTCAGCTCGTCGTCCGGGCCGCTAAAACCCAGCCGCTCTTTCAGGTTGTCCTCGGAGATCCGCCGCGCTGTGGCCGTGATCAGCCGCAGCGGCCGGAGCGAGCGACCGGCGAAGATCCAGCCAAGCAAGACCGAGACCGCGACCATGATGCCGAGGGCGATGAGCGAGGCGATGAGCACCTCGTGCGAGACGCTCGCCCGGACCTGGGACTGGCTCTCGGCCGCCGCCTGCAGCTGCCTGATCTCGCTGCGGGCGCGGGCCAACGCCGCGGCCTGCCGCTGGCTCGGGCCAGCTATCGCTGGACGGCCACCGGCAGAGCGCTGCGTGCCCGCGTGAGGTGACGCCTCCACCGAGGCCGCGGACCCGTGCACCACGAGACCGCTCGCGATGGCCAGCACCGCGGCGCCCGACAGCAGGAACAGCCCCCCGTACAGGAGCGTCATGCGCAGCCGCACGGTGCCGCGGGGCCGGAACGGCCGCAGGATCCAGCCGACCATCCCCATGCACATCAGTCCTCTCGCCGGCCACCAGACCCAGGATGCCGGGTCCGATCTAACGACGGGATAACAGCGTCGCTTCGGCCGCTGTTACGGCCGCTGCCATACAACCAGGTCAGCGGAACTTCTCCGGCCACGCAAGACAGGAAAGGTCACGAAGGTGGAAGCGACTATCGAGGTGACCGGGCTGCGCAAGCGGTTCGGCTCGGCCCTGGCGCTGGATGGCATGTCGTTCACCGTGCAACCCGGCCAGGTCACCGGATTTGTCGGGCCTAACGGGGCCGGCAAGTCCACGACGATGCGGGTGATCCTGGGCCTGGACGCGCCCGACGCGGGCCGCGCGCTCGTCGGCGGCCGACCGTACGCGAGCCTGCCGCATCCCATGCGCTACCTCGGGTCACTGCTCGACGCGGGCGCGCTGCAGCCCAGCAGGTCGGCGCGCGGCCACCTGCTGTGGCTGGCCTACTCCCAGGGCCTGACCGCGCAGCGGGTCGATGAGGTGCTCGAGCAGGCCGGCCTGACAAATGTCGCCAGGCGCCGGGCAGGCGGTTACTCGCTCGGCATGCGCCAGCGGCTCGGCGTCGCCGCCGCGATGCTGGGTGATCCGCTGATCCTGATGCTGGACGAGCCGTTCAACGGGCTCGACCCGGAGGGCATCGTCTGGATGCGCGGCTTCCTGCGATCGCTGGCCAGGCAGGGCCGGGCGGTGCTCGTCTCCAGTCACCTGATGAGCGAGCTCGAGGACACTGCCGACCACCTGGTCGTCGTGGGTCGCGGCAAGGTGGTCGCCGACACCGGCGTGGCAGCCCTGCTGGCAGCCGCGGCGGGCGGACGGGTGACGCTGCGGACAACCGCGGTGCCGGACGCGGTGCTGGCGCTAGACCGCGCGGGGGCCACGGTCACCGCCAACGGCGACGGAGCGCTGACGATCACCGGCCTGCCCGGCGAGCGCGTGGTCGCGGTTCTGAGCCGGGGCGGAGTGCCGTTCTCGGAGGTGTCCGGACACCGCGTGACGCTCGAACAGGCCTATCTGGATCTCACCAGGGACGCGGTCGAGTTCCGCGCCGAGCCTGCCAAGGAGGTGGCGCCATGAGCAGCGCCTTGATGGCACCGGGCAGGCCAGACCTGCGGGGAAACCGGGTCAGTTTCTGGCAGTCGCTGCGCGCGGAGTGGGTCAAGTTCAGGACCGTGCGCGGCTGGTTGATCGCGATGGTCGTCGCCGTACTGATCACGGTGCTCCTTGGCGTGTTCGCGGCGGGCAACGTCAACATCGACTGTCAGCACGGCCCGAACGGGCCGGTGCTCACCGGCAAGGCCTGCACGCCCAAGTATCCAATCGGGCCAGACGGCGAGGCGGTGAGCGACAGCTACTACTTCGTCGGCCAGTCGCTCGCGGGCAACGGCAGCATCACCGTCCGGGTCACGTCGCTGACGGGGCTGCACAGCACCGGTAATGGCCAGGCGGCGGCGCAGAATCCGCTGGCCGGGATGAGCAAGGGCGTGGTGTCGTGGGCTAAGGCTGGCCTCATCCTCACCGACAGCACTAGGCGAGGTTCTGCCTACGCCGCGATGATGGTGACCGGTGGTCATGGCGTCCGGATGGAGTACAACTACACCCACGACACCGCCGGGCTGCCTGGCTCGGTGACGGCCAGGTCGCCGCGCTGGCTGCGGCTGACCCGTACCGCTGACACAATCACGGGTTACGACTCGACCGATGGGCGGCACTGGAACCTCGTCGGCACCGCTCAGCTCAGCGGGCTACCCACCACGGTGCAGGCCGGGATGTTCGCTACGTCGCCCGTCTACACGGTCACGACCTCGGGCGCCATCGGCTCGAGCAACCAGAGCGGCCCTAGCCAGGCAACCGGCGTCTTCGACCACATCACCCTGCATGGTTCCTGGCCGGCCAAGACCTGGACGGGCGACAACATCGGCCGCGGCCCGGCGGCGCCGGGCACCGGGTTCGGCTACTACCGGAAGTCCGGTGCCGCGTTCACCGTCAGCGGGTCCGGTGACATCGCACCGCTGGTCGGCGGGCCGGGCTCGGCCAGTCCAACGACCAGCTTCGACCAGCCGCTCGCGGGGCTGTTCGCCGGACTGATCGCCGTGCTGGTCGTCGCGACAATGTTCTTCACCGTCGAGTACCGACGCGGGCTGATCCGCACGACGCTGGCCGCTGACCCGCGGCGGGGCCGGGTGCTCGCCGCGAAAGCCGTGGTCGTTGGCGGCGTCGCGTTCGTCGTCGGGCTGGTGGCGGAGATCCTGGCGATCTCGATCGGCCTGCCGAGGCAGCGCAACGGCGGCAGCTACATCCTGCCTGTCTCGACGCTCACCGAGGTGCGGGTCATCGTCGGCACGGCGGCGATGGTCGCGCTCGCGGCAGTGCTGGCCGTGGCGATCGGCGCGATGCTGCGGCGGAACGGCGCGGCGGTCACCGCGGTGATCGTCGCGATTGTGCTGCCGTTCTTGCTGGCAGTGACTGTCCTGCCCGCCAGCGCCGGGGCGTGGCTGCTGCGGATAGCCCCCGCAGCAGGGTTCGCCATCGAGCAGAGCATCCCGAGCTACCCGCAGGCAACTGCAGGGTTCTCCCCAGCCCAGGGGTACTACCCGCTGCCGCCATGGGCAGGCTTCGCGGTGCTGTGCGCGTGGGTCGCCGTCGCACTCACCGCGGCGTACGTCCTGCTCCGCAGGAGGGACGCATGAACCACGCGGCCGCCGTGCGCTATCCGAACTGGACGCGCAGCCGAGACGCGCTGCGCGCCGAGTGGAGCAAGCTGCTCAGCGTGCCAGGGCCCGCCTGGCTGCTCGCGGCCGTCGTCGGGCTGACGGTCGCCGTCAGCGCGGCAGCGGACGCGGCGAGCCGGTGCCCTACGACCATGACCTGCTCCGTCGACACGGCCAAGCTCAGCCTCACCGGCCTCCAGCTCGGGCAGGCGGTCGTCGCGATCCTGGCGGTGCTGCCTATCTGCAACGAGTACAGCACCGGGATGATCCGCGTCACGCTGGCGGCCATGCCCCGTCGGCCGGTGGTGCTGGCCGCTAAGGCCAGCACCGTCACCGGCCTGGTGCTGATCGCGTCCCTCTTCGCGGTGCTGGGCTCGCTCGTGGCCGGGCTGGTCATCCTGCCCGGCCACGGGTTCACCGCGGCGCGCGGCTTCACCGAGCTATCCCTCACCCACGGTTCGACGCTCCGCGCCGCGGCCGGCTCGGTGCTCTACCTGCTACTGATCGCGGCGCTCAGCATGGGCATCGCGGCGATGGTCCGAGACTCGGCGGTCTCGATCGGTCTCGCCCTCGGAGTGCTGTATGTGTTCCCGGTCCTCACGGCGTTCGTCGGCAACCAGACCTGGCATAACCGCATCGAGCGGTACACGCCGATGGCCGGGCTCAACATTCAGTCGACCACCGGCCTGAGATCGCTGGCCATCGGGCCGTGGGGCGGCCTCGGCGTGCTGGCCATCTGGGCCGCCGTGGTGCTCCTCGCCGGTGGCGTGCTGCTTCAGCGCCGGGATGCCTGAGTATTCGGCTGGCACCTGGTTCGCTCGATGCGCGGGCTCGCCCGGCTGTAACCGGGACCAGTTGGCCGGTGCTCGCGCTGAGGCGACGGCACATGGTGCGCGGTTGGCTGCCGGTCTAGCGTCGTCCTGTGACTGCGGCCGCAGTCGGGCACAGGCGCGGGAGGCGACGGTGGATCTTGAACTTGCGGGCAAGGGAGCACTCGTCACGGGCGGCAGTCGCGGGATCGGCAAGGCAATCGCCCGAGTTCTCGCCAGCGAGGGCGCCCGGGTAGCCATCGCAGCTCGCGACGCCGCCCGCCTGGCGGCCGCGGCCGCCGAGCTTCAAGCGGGGAACGGCGGCACGGTCGCGACGGTGCAGTTCGAGGCGGGGGATGACGGCTCGGTGCGGGACATGGTCGCGGCGGCAGCCGAGGCGCTAGGTGGCATCGACATTCTGGTGAACAACGCGGCTCAGCCCGGCGGTACCGCTCCGCCGAACCTGGCTGCGGTGACGACAGCAGACTTTGCCACCGACATGAACGTGAAGGTGATGGGATACCTGCGGTGCGCCCAGCAGGCCGCGCCGCTGATGGCCGCGAACGGCTGGGGCCGGATCGTCAATATTGGCGGGCACACCGCGTACACGACGGTCAACATGCTGTCTTCGATGCGCGTCATCGCGGCCGCGGCACTGACCAAGAACCTGGCCGACCAGCTAGGGTCGTCGGGCATCACGGTGAACCTGGTCCATCCCGGCACGACGCGGACCGAGCGTACCCCCGTTGAGCAGGCGGCCCAGCCGCCCGGCAACGTCATCGGCCGATTGGTCGACGCCGAGGAGATTGCGTGGCTCGTCGCCTTCTTGTGCTCGCCCAAGAGCGCCGCTATTACCGGCGAGTCGATTGGCTGTGGCGGCGGCATCCGCGGCACCATCCGCTACTGACCCCGCCCGACGGAGCAGCGGGAGCGACTCGCACTGCGCTACGGCCGCGCGCCGAATGGAATCCGCGGCTGGGAGTGCTCGAGGCCGCACGTTAATCTCTCGGGCGAGCATTGCGGCGGCTCGATGCTGACGGTCTGAGTCCGGGTTCAGGAGCGTCCTCGATGCCCTGACCAGGTACAACGTGAGCCACCTTCCAGGTGCCGCGATGCCGAGTCAGCTGGAATGTGATCTATGGCGAGAGCCCAAACTGAGACAAGAAATCGAGACCATGCCCAGGCGCAGGACGACGCGCGACAGGATCTAAGCGTGTCGCCGCAGGTCAGGATGGCGGAGGTTAAGAGATTCGAACTTTTGAGGGGTTGCCCCAACACGCTTTCCAACACTGCTGATCCGCGTTCACCACAGTCCGCCACCGGCCACCACCTGCGCCGACACCGCGGAAGTGGCCGCCGGTGAACGGCCCTGAACGGAGATGAATGAGACAAAAAACTGAGACAAGGATCCGGCCCTGGCCGCCCGAGTGCGTGCTCACGTTGCGATACCGCCACCGAGGATTACGGCCTCGACTTCGCGGCGGTGCCTTGGATCGCACAGCGCCCACCGCTTCTCGTCCTCGTCCAGGTCCGCGAGGAAGCCGAATCGCTCCCGCACCTGCCGCTCCCAGCCGGCAAGATCGACGGGTTGGGTCAAGATGCCTATGGAGTCCGACGCGAAATCTCGCTCGCTCTTCTTAGTGAGTACCTCGGCAGGATCAAGCGGGCCACTGCCGCGTTGATCGTCGACGACATCTGCCCAAACCTTCAGCACCCAGATCCGGCGAACGAGCGCTTCGTTCATGGCGCGGCCTGCGAAGCGCGACAAGTCGTAGACATCGCGTTGCAGTGCAGTCCGTCTGTAGCGCGCGAGCTTCTCGGCGCACGCCTCCGTCTCGGCGATGACCGGCAGACGCGGCATCTCGATCTCATAGGCACGGTGAACCGGCAAGTCAACGAACGACAGCGTCTCTGCCGGAATGATGAGGCGACGTCGGGCGAACTCGGCGGATGCGGCGATGGCGGGCTGGCCGAGATCGGGATTGCGCACCGTAAGTGCCCAATGCCGGCCGTCGCCCCTGGTCGATGCGAGCTCGAACGCGAAGCCGGACACCGATGCGCCGTCGATCGCTTCACAGACTTCCAAGACGGTGTCGTCCGATGGAGCGGCGAAGTCGAGATCGGTGGAGAAGCGTCCTGGTCCACCGAGCGGCACCTCCGTAGGCTGGTTCCGCCCTTGAAGACCAGATCACCGCTGGTGAAGAGCCCAAGCTGCGCGAGTAACCGGAGGAGGTGATCTTGGGCGACATCGAGGAGCGCGGCGTCATAGGCATCTGCTCGCCCAGCCGCATGACGCGCGACGAGCGCGCGGTTCAGAGTGAGCGTTGGCACTTCAAGCCTTTCCTATCGTCTGCTGGGTGGGTGCGAGCAGAGCGTCGGAGACCTTGAACTCGCTGTCCCACATCGTGTTGGGACCGATTCCGAACTGCACCTTCGGCAGCGGTCCCGGTGGACGTCGAGCGAATACCTCCACGGCCGCCGGTCTCTGATCGCCACGCGCGAGTAGATACGCGGTCCGTTGCCAGGCCGAAGACGACTGGTCGTCGAGAAGGCTCGACAGGCGCACCGGATCGCAGTCGGCAGCCAGGAGGTCGAGGTGGTCGATGAGTCCCGTCCATGCGCGGAACGAGGAGGGTCGCCTGGCAAGCTGGACAACGAGCGTCTCCGGCCCGAAACCCGGCAAGCCCGTCGCCCAGCGGGTGAGGTCGAGATGGCGCCGGTGCAGCAGCGACGGGCTTGGCCCGAGTTCGGCCGCGTCGTCTGCCCGCCATCCGAGTCGGACGACCGACAGGTGCGGGCGCAGACCGTGTGGCAGCCGTCGGTCGTTCGGGATCCATATGGCGGTCGGACCGGCGAAGGCCCGATCGAGATAGCCGAGGTGCCACGCGGCCGCCTCGCCAGCGAGCGCAAAGACAGCGTCTCGGTCGCGAGCCCGCCAGGCACGTAGGTCGACGTATGGGTCGGTGACCGCGTCCTCGCCCGGTGGCAGGTACGCCCAGGCGCCTTTGAGATGCGTCGGCACCAACCAGCCCAACCGGTGTAGTTCTCGCACGGTTGCGTCGACGCCTCGGTGCAGGCCGGTCTCTGCCAGCGCCTCTTCGATGTCACGGCGAGTGATGACGGGCGGCCGCTCGCGGGCGAAACGCGTCAGCAAGCCCGCCGCCCACCCGGGGATACGTCGATCTGACCTAGTCCCTCGCCTGCTTGCTGGTTCCGCCATGGTTAGCCTTGCGCCCGGATCTCGATACTGACGGTCTGCTTCCGGGCTGAATCCTAACCCTCGATGCTGACCTGAGGGCAGCCGACCAGATCCTGACCGCCGCGGCCCGCTCTGAGCCCGGAAGCTTCCCGTTTGCAGTAGAAATCCGGGTGAGAAGCTAACCCGAGACGATTGCTTCAGCTCACGCGGCCCGCACGCTTCGGCGGCGTGCGTGGTTCTGTTCAGGAACGTCCTCGATGCTCTGACCAGGCAAAACGTGAGCCATCTCATGTCGCCGCGATGCCGAATCGTCCGGAATGTGATATATGGCCAGAGCCCAAACTGAGACAAGAAACGAGACCATGCCCAGGGCGCAGGACGACGCGCGACAGGATCCAAGCATGTCGCCGCAGGTCAGGATGGCGGAGGATAAGGGATTCGAACTCTTAGGGGTTGCCCCCAACACGCTTTCCAGGAGTGCTGACCAGCTTTCACGGATGTCCGCCACCGTTCGCTAGGAGCGCGAACGCGCGCGGGGTGGCCGGCAGTGAACGGCCGCAGACCGGGGTGAATGAGTCCAGGACTGAGCCCGCGCCTTGCCTGCCGCACGGCGTGGCCCGCCGGTCTGGTGCCGGGGGTGGCCGGTGAGCGTCGACGCGATGTCGTGGGCACCCAACCTCGCCCCGGTGCCAGCCGATCGCGGCGGGCAGCGATCCGGTAGGTGTGGCCAGTGCGACCGGACCATCCGGATGTACGGCTTCAAGAGCGCGGCGTCCTGCTGGCTCGGCGATGAGCTGGCGTCAGCCGGCTCAGGCGGCGTGGGTTTCGAAGCCGACTGAGCCGAGGTCGTGACCGGGGGTGAGGCGGACGTCAGCGTCGAGAGCGGCTGCAAGATGCCGCAGCAAGGCGATGGTAGGTTCGGTGCCGCCTTCTTCGATGCACTCGATCTCGTCGGCGGTCATGCCAGCGCGCTGAGCGAGGTCGGCTACGCTGAGACGAAGGGCGACCCGCCGGTCATAAACCGCCTTCCCGAACGCAAGGGCCTCACGGATCGCGATCCGTTCCGGGTCCCCAGACTCAGCCTCGGGCCGCGCCCAGCGGGTGTGGGAGCCGGTCATCACACCTGCCTCTCGTATGTCTGCGCCGCAGGCGCCCGGTGGTCACGCTCGCAGACCTGCTGCGCCCGGACCGCCCGGTCAATCTGCCGCTGATCATGCTGACGGGATTTCCGGAACACCGTCAGGAGCACGATCGTGCCATCGGGCCTGCACCAATACGTTACCCTGACCGCCATCTGGTGAAGCTGGAGCCGCAGTTCCCACACCGCGCCCTCCAGATGATTTGACCACGGCCCGCCCAGCCCGGCGCCCTTCTCGGCTAGCATGCCGGCGACCTCGTCGACCCGCTTGAAGTCGCTGTCGCTGAGGCTGTCCAGCCAGTCGCGGACCTCGGGCTCCAGCTCGAAGCGGTTCAGCTGCCGGTGCCGGTCCCTGTCGCTCACCCCGGTCACGGTACTGACCGCCGCCGACACCGCGTGCGCGGCGAGTGCAACGACCGCACGCGGATCGCCGGCTTCGACCGCGACTACGCCGTCGGTGCATGCCTCGCATCACAGAACGTAACCGGTTCTTCAGCAGCTGTCGCTTGCCCGGCCGAACGTAACGCCGCCTCGGTGCGGCTGACCTGAGCGGGGTTTGATGGGCAAACCGCCGGCCGCGGCCTCAGGGGGTCGGCGGGTGTTCGTGCACTCCAC
>JBOHCP010000076.1:0-12315 GCA_050698875.1 Streptosporangiaceae bacterium
AGCCAGGCCAGGTCGCGCCCCGAGAAGTCAGCCACAGGGTGCCTCCCATATCTGAGTGACTAGATCACTCAGTCTAGTCGCGCAGCCTGCAGCAACCAAGCACCCTCACGATTCAGTCGTGCACCCCGGAGCCCGCGACCGGGTGCCCCGCGGTGGCCGAGGTCTCGCCGACGGTGCTGACCGGCGGCCCGGCCGGCACCTGGCCGCTGGGCTGGTAGCCGCCCGGCAGGTAGCCGCCAGGCACCGCCGGGCTCTCCGCCGCCTGGCCGTGCGCGAGCAGCATCCAGGCGCACAGCAGGATGAGCGTGCCGAGGAATGCGCAGAAGACCCAGAACATGGGCGTGAGCCCGGCGTCGATGGTCAGGCCGAGCCGCGCGGCCTCCGCTGCCGAGATGCCGAACTGCAGCGGTGACGTCGGCTCGCTGACCTGCACGATGGCCGAGATCGCCTGGGCCACCATCGGGATCGCCGCGCCGATCGCGAGCGCCGCGCCCAGTCGCAGCGGTCGCCACATCGCGGCGATCACAACGGCCGCGACCAGCGCGATCATCGCCAGGACGTCGCCGGCGATGACGGCGCCTGGATTGGCGAAGGCATTGCCCAGGGTCACAGTCTGCGAGGCACCGGCCACCGTTCGGAGCGTGAAGCTGTCCCAGGACGGGGCGAACGCGATGGCGGCGCCGACCGCCGCGAGGATCAGCGTCACCAGCGGCACGACGTCGTGGCTGGGCTGTGAGCCGAACCGACCGAACAGGCCGCGCGACGCGCCGAGCCCCCGCCGGACAGCCAGGCTGCTGACGGCGGCGAGGGTCACGCCGGCGCTGCAGCCGAGCCAGCCGAGGATGCCCAGCACCAGGCCGGCCCCGTGTGCGCCGTCCGCGGCGGGCGTGGCGGCATCGGCGATGAACAGGCCCAGCGTGACGGCGCTCGTGCCGAGCCCGAGCAGCGCTCCCACCCGCAGCCGGACGCCGCCGAGCATGATCAGCACGGCGCTGAGGGTCCACGCTGCCAGGTAGATCGTGTGCGGCACGAGGTTGACCGACTGCGAGGCGAGGCTGACGCCGCCGGTGTACACGGGGAAGAGCCCGACGACGCTCAGCACGAGCCCGACGCCGATCAGGGCGGCCGAGATCCGCGCGTTGCGAGCCAGCCCGACCGGGTCGGCTGCCGACTCCGTCCGCGAGCCGGCCTGCTGGCCAGCGGTCGGGTGGGCGACGGAGCCGACAGCGGGCCCAGCCGGACCGGTCATGGGCGCGACCGGCGCTGGCGTCACCGGCCTGATCGTGCCGGGCGCCTCGACCGACGCAAACCTCGACCAGGCTGCGGTCCAGCCGTCAGGAGTTAGCGGCCACCACTCGAGCGGCTGCGACTGCAGCGCGGTGGCGTACCAGATGCCGTAGAACTGCGGCCCCTGCCCGAGCGCGTACGTTGCGCCCTGGTAGGAGATGCTGACGTTGTCCGGCACGATATCGATCCCTCCCGCTCAGGCCCTGCTTATCACGTTCACCGGCGAGCGTAGGCGCCAACCCTTCACGTTGCCTGGAAGTCTCCTCTGGCCTTGCTGACGCCCAGCTCAGCGCCCGTGACCTCGGATAACGCCAGGACGCTACGCTGAGCCCGATGACTGACGACGAGGTGCCGGGCTTCCTGACGGCGCTTTCGATCCCCGGCATCGTCGACGCGCACGTCCATTTCCTGCCCGAGGCCCTCCAGCAGGCCGTCTGGCGGTGGTTCGACCGGCTCACGCCGCCCTGGCCGCTCATGTATCAGGACCTCGGCCGGGGACCGGCTAGCGACCCTGGCCCGGCTGGGTGTCCGACATCACACCGCGCTGGCCTACCCGCACCGGCCGGACATGCTGCGGGCCGGAGCCGGTCCGCCGGCTGCTGCGCCGGTTCGGCGACCTCCGGCTCGTGGTCGCGCATCTCGGCGCACCCGACTACGACGCGTTCGTCGCGCTGGCCGAGCACCACCCGGGCGTCTGGCTCGACACCAGAATGGTGGGCACCGACCCGCCCTACCTCGGCGAGGCTCCGGTGCATCTGACCGACCGGCTCGCCGCGGTCGGCGACCGGGTCGTCTTCGGGTCGGACTTCCCGACAATCTCGCACGCCCTTGCGGCCCAGGTGTCGGGCCTCGCCGACCTCGGCCTCGGCGACGACTGGCTTCGCGGCGTGCTGTGGCACAACGGGCTGCGGCTGTTCGGGCTCTCACCGAGCGAGCGGCCTACCGCGGCACCGGCCGGATCGCGGCGGCCGTGAGCGAGCGAGCCGTCTCGATCGCGCTGGCGATCGCCAGCTCAGGCGTGAGCCCGCACAGGTCGGTGAGGGTAAACAGCGTCTCTGCGCTCACCACGACGGCGAGGCCGCGCCTGAGCTGCGCGAACCGGGCCGGCTGCTGGACGGCCATGGTGCCTTCCAGCGGCCGCAGCGCCTCGTCGATCAGCCCGAAGCGACGTCCAGGCCGCTGCACGGCTGCCGGCCTGGTGACGGCCGCCGCGAGCATCGCACGCACGGCTGCCTGATACGCAAGCACCTCGCGAAGCAGGACCTCGGTGGCGAACCCGATGCGCTCGACGGGGTCGTCGGAGTGCGCGACCGGCGCCATGGCGTGCTCCGGGCTGTCCCAGCTGGCCGCCAGCGCGGCGCGCAGCAGGGATGCGAGGTCGGGGAAGTAACGGTAGGCCGTCGCCTCGGAGACCAGCGCCCGCCTGGCCACGTCGGGCATCGTGATCTCGCCACCGGTCGTGATGGCCTCGCGTGCCGCGCCCACGATCGCTGTCCTCGTCCGCTCCTTTTGATTCGACCGCCCGGTGCCGGCGCGGGCGGACGGCCTGGTGGCGGTGGGCCGACGGGACGACCCCGTGACGCGCGGATTCACCGTCGCATCTCCTATCCTGAGCACACTCTCGTAATAAGAGTTTACTTGCAGTAATTCATCGCGAGAGCATGCTGTCTTCATAGGAGCTGATCTCACGAAACGGAATCGTCGCTCAACTCGGCGTCAGCGGCGCTGACAAGCGGTAGCGCTACTTGTCCAGGCCCAGCGTGAAGGTGGGCGTCGGAGTCGTCTCAGGCAGCCGGTGCTCGGCCGCGAGCCGGCGGATCGCGGTCCCGGTCGCGAGGAACTCGGTCGCGTGCTCGCCCCAGACGTGGTTGTGCACGGCGACAGTGACGCCGACGATGCCGGACGCCTGGGCCTGGTCAGCCTCGGCCTGCATCCGGGACAGCGCCAGCTCGCGAGCCTCATAGACGCCCTGGGTGAACTGCGGCATCTCCTGGTTCTGCCCGGTCTGGCGGAGCGACTGCATGACCGACTGGTGCGCGATGTGATACACGCAGGTGCCCAGCACGAACGCCACCGGCACAGCGCCGGCGGCCAGCAGCCGGAAGAAGTCCTGCGCCGACAGGTCCGAGGTGAACGCGCGGCCATTCGGAGCCTTGTGCGCGCCGGTGCCGGCCAGGGCGCGCACCGCGGTGCCGGTCGCGACGAACTCGAGCACGCCCTGGCCCCACGCGTACATCTGCATCTTCAGGTCGACGCCCACGATCCCGTCGGCGCCGAGGTGGTCGGCCTCCGCCTGCATCCTGGCCATCGCCAGTTCCCTGGCGTTGTACATGGCCTGAGTGAGTACCTGCAGTTCCTGGTTCTGCGACCAGCGGCCGACCTGGAGTCCGACGTGGTAGATCGACGACCCGACGACGAAGCCAAGTGGCTCGAAGCCCGCCTCGCCCAGCAGGACGTACTCAGAAACCGACAGGTCTGAGGTGAAGATGCCGCCGTCCGCTGCCCCGGCGGTAGCCGCCAGTCTTGTGTCCGCGGCCTGCGGCTCCCACACCTGCGAACTCGCGCCTGACTGGCCGGAAAAGAGCGGCATGATTTCCTCCTTGAGCACATGTCCACGTTCACGCTACTGCCGACCGCCGCGACGCGAAGCCGCCCCTGGCATGAGTGCGGAATATATCCGCCCGGCCAGCGCGCTCAGTCCGGCTGGACAGGCTGCGCAGTCAGCGCCGGCCCAAGCCCGCGTGCGACTGAGGTTCGATGTCAGCAGGTGCAGTGGTTCCGGAGCCTCACCGCGATCTACTCGAGACCGACACCGCCATCCTCGCCACCAACGGCCCGGACGGGCTGCCGCAGGTCACCGCCGTGGCCTTCTACCACGACAAGGCCGACGACCTGGTGAAGATCTCGCTCAACGACACCCGGCAGAAGACCAGGAACATGCGTCGCGACCCGCGTGTCACGCTGTTCATCCTCGACCCGGACAACCGGCTGCGGACGCTGGAGATCCGGGCGGACGCGGAGGTCATCCCGGATCCAGACCTCGAGTTCTGCCGGACGGCCGGCGCCAAGTACAACGCCGACTTCCACCGGCACGACCGCCCCGGCGAGACCCGCTCGCAGGTGGTGCTGCATCCCATCAAGGTGAACGGCGCCGACCTCAGCCGGTAGCGGCGACCGGAAAGTGGCCCACAGCCGACGCTGGCTGCGCCCACTCGCCAGCGGGCTCAGCACGGCGGGCGCGTCGGCCGCAGGTAGACGATGCCAGGGCGAGTAACTTAGCTCGCCCGGCCGGCTTGGCGGGCGCGGGCTATGGCGACGGCCTTGAAGAACGTGTAGCAGAAAACGCCGTCGGCGTCCGCGGTGCGGTACAAGTCCGCGATGCCCGCGTCGAACGCGCCCGCACTCAGCAGCCCGGCCGCGGCCGCGGCATCCCTGACCCCTTCGATCATCGCGGTGAATGTGCGGATCGTGACCGCATCGACCAGATCAGGATGGCTCTGATCGGCGTAGACGAACAGCGGCCGGACCGAGCCGTGCACGTAACCGGGCACACTCACCGACCCCATCCGATGCTGCGGCCCATGTCCGAGACCTCCTTCCCTGAGCGAAGCCAGCGCGGCGACCTGGCACTCGCCAGCCACCCTACGGCCGCTGGCCGCGGCGCGGACGACGACGTGGGCGGCGAGCCAGCACACCGAGAATGACGGGCTAGTCTCGCGACAACGGCCCCGTTCCCCGATAGAAGGGCTTCTCGGGATGACAGCAACCACGCGCATATCGGTCATGCTGGCGGTTTCGGCTACGCCTGCCGCGGTGGACTGGTACCAGCGCGCTCTCGGTGCCACCCTGCTGTGGAGTCTCGGCAGCGTGGCCGGACTTGAGATCGACGGCGCGCCGTTCTTTCTGCACGAGCCGACACGCAGCGGGTTCGGCAGCCCCGCCGAGCTCGGCGCGACGACCGTGCGGGTCGAGGTGTTCTGCGACGATCCGGATGCGTTCGTCGCTCGGGCGGTCGCGGCGGGCGCAGACGGCTCGGCCGACCGAATAAGGGACCACCAGGTTCCGTGGGGCGTCCACCGACAGGGCGGGTTCACCGACCCGTTCGGGCACGTCTGGCTTGTCGGGGACAAGACCCCGCTGACGCCGTTCCCGCGGTAGGCGCAGTGGCCCGCGTTTGTCAGCGGATGACCACGACGACAAGGATCAGCGTTGCCAGCAGCAGGGACGGGCCAGCGTAGGCTCGGCAGCGTGCGATCACGCTCGCGCGACGGTGAGCTGCTGGGTATCGAGGACCGAGTCCGGGCCATCTGCCTGGCACTGCCGGGCTGCGAGGAGCGAGCGAGCCACGGCGCTCCGGCGTTCTTCGTCGGGAGGCAGTTCGTCATGCTGTGGCCGAGCGGACATCACGACGACCGGTTCCCGCACATGTGGTGCGCCGCGCCGCCGGGTGTCCAGGAGGAACTGGCCGGGACTGAACCGGACCGGGTCTTCCGGCCGCCCTACGTAGGCCACCGCGGCTGGATCGGCGTGCGCCTCGACGGCGACGTCGACTGGGACGAGGTGGCGAGCATCTGCCGGGAAGCCCACCAGGTGATCGCCCCCGCCCGCATGCGGACCCACCAGGGCGGCCCGACGGTGGAGTAGCCCGCTCGTGCTGCCGCTCGTGTGCAGGTGCCACTGGTCTGTTGTTGTCGAGGTGCTGCAACCGTGCCCATCCGGCATGCTGACCGCATGTCCGCTCCGCACGCCAGCGGCGACGGCCACCACGAGCGCCAGCACGGCCGGGGGTTGCTAGCGCGGCTCACCCGCCTGGCGCGGCCACACGCGCACGAACCAGCCGCCAAGGTCGACGCCGCGATGGAAACCAGCGCTGCCGGCCTGCGGGCGCTGTGGATCTCGCTGGCGGGCCTCGGCTGCACCGCGGCGCTGCAGGCGGCCATCGCGGCGTTGTCCGGCTCGATCGCACTGCTAGGCGACACCCTGCACAACGCGGCGGACGCGCTGACCGCGCTGCCGCTGGGCGCGGCCGGCGTGGCGGCGGGCTGGAACTGGGCTGATCCAGCGGTCGGGCCGGTCATCACCGTCGCCATCGTCGCGGTGCTGTGGCAGGCAGGGCGCGAGATCTGCCGACGCCCCATGGATGCGGTCGTTCCGGCCCTGACGGACCAGGCCGAGCGAACGCTGCGCGCCACCGCGGGCACGCCGTACCGCGGCTGTCCGCGGCCCTCGTGCACACCGACCCTCGCACTGGCGACTGCACCGACGTGCACGTGGTCCTGGCCGAATACGGGTAACCGGCGGGCGCGAGCGAGCCGTAACTCGCCAACTCGGTGACCTGGTTGACGTCAGCCTCCTCTGCGCCTTATTTGTGCTAGGTGCCTAGGTAAATAGGAGACTCAGTGATCGATTTCCACCTGGAGGCCCGGTCAGGGGTCGCTCCTTACCTGCAGCTGATCCAGCAGGTACGCAGCGCCGTCCGGCTCGGGTTGCTGCAGGAAGGGGATCGGCTGCCGACGGTCAAGGAGGTCTCGGGCGCGCTGGCGATCAACCCGAACACCGTGCTCAAGGCCTACCGCGAGCTGGAGTACGAGGGTCTGGCGGCCGCCCGGCCCGGTGTCGGGACGTTCGTGACCAGGACCCTGGGCGACGCCTCGGTCGCCGCCCATCAGGAACTCAGTCAGGACCTGCTGGGGTGGTACAGCAAGGCGCGGGCCGCGGGGCTGGACACCGACAGCATCGAAGCGATCTTCCAGCAGACCATCCGGTCCGCGATCCGGGAGGAACACACAGTATGACTACCGTCGCCGTAGCTGCCCGCGGCCTGGGCAAGCAGTACGGGCGCCGCTGGGCGCTATCGGACTGCACACTGACCATCCCGGCCGGACACGTCGTCGGGCTCGTCGGCCCGAACGGCGCGGGCAAGACAACCCTGATCAGCCTCATGACCGGCATGCTCGCGCCGACCACCGGCGCTATCGAGCCTCGGCGATGCACCCGCCAGCAGCCCGGAACAGCTTGCCAGGGTCGGTTATGTCGCCCAGGACACGCCCACCTACGCCGGGCTTAGCGTCGCCGACCACCTCAGATTCGGCGCGCACATGAACCCGGGCTGGGACAGCGGCCTGGCTCTGCGGCGCATCGAACGGCTCGGCCTGGACCCGAGGCAGAAGGCCGGCAAGCTTTCGGGCGGCCAGCGAGCCCAGCTGGCGCTCACCCTCGCCATTGCCAAGCGACCCGAGTTGCTCATCCTGGATGAGCCCATTGCCAGCCTGGATCCGCTCGCCCGGCGCGAGTTCCTCCAGACCCTGATGGAGAGCACGGCCGAGCACGAGCTCAGCGTCATCATGTCCTCGCACCTCGTGGCCGACCTTGAACGTGTCTGCGACTACCTCGTCCTGCTGGTCAGCTCCCGGGTGCTCCTGGACGGCCCGGTCGACGACCTGCTCGCTGCCCACTACCTGATAACCGGGCAGCGCCGCGACGCCACCTCCCTGCCGGCCTCCGTGGAGGTCATCACCCAGCGTCACACCGAGCGGCAATCCACCTTCCTGGTCCGCAGCACCGCCCCCGTTGTCGACCCGGCACTCTGCGCCGATCGGGTGGACCTGGAAGACGTCGTGCTCGCCTACATGGGCAACGCCGCCGCCCCGGCCAGCCCGGCGCTGGCGGCACGGCGATGACCGGGACGACCTGGCGGCGCCACCAGCCCGCAGTCGAACTACGGAGGATTCACCCGATGCTCTGGCTCACCTGGCGGCAGTTCCGCGCCGGGGCTATCGCGGCCGGCGCCGCGCTGGTCGCGCTGGCTGGCACGCTCGCAATCACCAAGCACGGCATGCTGTCGCTTTATTCTGCTGCCGGGCTGCCCGGCTGCCATTCCGCCTGCGCCGCGGACGCGGCCGCCTTCATCGACTCGGTGCAACGCTCCAGCGCGGACAAGATCTTCTACAGAGGCGAGGCGATTCTGTACCTCGCGCCCGCCCTCGTCGGCCTGTTCTGGGGCGCTCCGCTGATCGCCCGCGAGTTCGAGCACGGTAGGGTCCGGCTGGCGTGGAGTCAGAGCGTGACGCGCGGGCGGTGGGTCGCGCCGAAGCTGATCCTCGTCGGCTGCGCCGCGATGCTGACGGCCGGCCTGATCAGCCTGATGGTCGGCTGGTGGGCGGGGCGCTTGCCGTGCGCTGCGGCCACCGCCCTACGTTCTCCGCGGCTGAGGCATCCAGGCTGATCGCTTCCGCCGCAGCGGGCCCGGTGACGGCCTTCTCCATGTAGTAGGCCTGCGTCGGAGCGAGAATCGTGCCCCGCTCCGCGACGGCGATCGCCGACACGGCGTTGGGCAGCGCAAGCGCCGCAAGCTCGCCCGGCCAACCCATCGAGACGCGGCCAGCGCCGCTGCCTCGGTCGCCCGCACAAGTTCCAGCGCGAGGTTGCGCTCCGGCTCGTGCACCACCGTGGACGCTGACATGCCGGGAGGCTACGTCTTCGGCGACGCTGGTGCAGCGCAGGCCGATCTTGGGACGACGATTGGGCATCCTCGGGAGGAGAATAGGGCGGTGGCCTCAGATTCCCTGCGGCGCGTGACCCTCGCCGAGCTGGTAGCGACGTTGTCGCTGGTCGCCGACCTTGGGATGGGACGGCCCATGGAGCGGGTGCTGCGCCAGACCGTCATTGCGATGCGGCTAGGGACAGCGGCCGGGATGGAGCAGGCGACCCGGACGTCCGCGTATTACACCTCGCTGCTGACCTGGGTGGGCTGTGCGGTCGACACCAGCGAAGTAGCCGCCCTGTTCGGCGACGAGACGGAGCTGTACGCCGCCGCGCGTGACGAGGACCTCGGGCGCGTCACTCTGGCGGTCTTCGTCGCTCGTCATCTGGGCCGGGGTAAGTCGGGTTTCCACCGCATCGGGATGGTCGGAAGGTTTCTGGCAACCGCGGGCCAGTCGGTACAGCAAGTGATGGCGGCGCACTGCCAGGAGGCAAGTGATCTTGCCGGGCGACTGGAGCTCGGCCCCTCGGTGTGCGAGCCCCTGATGCAGGCCTTCGAACGGTGGGACGGGAAGGGCGTTCCCGGACTGACCGGCGCCGGCGGGCTGGCTCCCGCAATCCGCCTGGTGCACCTGGCCGACAGCATCGAGGCGTTCAATCACTCCGGCGGTGCCCGGGCCGCGCTGCGCGTGGCCAGTGACCGACGAGGAACGCAGTTCGATCCGGACCTGGTCGACTGCTTCTGTGCCCGGCACGACGAGATCCTCGACGGCCTCGGGGGCATCTCGGCGTGGGATGAGGTGATCGCGCTCGACCCGCAACTCGGCGCGGCACTTAACGACGACCAGCTTGATGGGGCGCTCGCTGCCTTCGCCGACTTCAGCGATCTGAAGTCGCCGCTGCGCCTGGGCCATTCCCGTGGGGTGGCCGAACTGGCGGCTCAAGCCGGCCCGACGCTCGGCCTCCCGGCTGACAATGTGGTCATGCTGCGTCGGGCGGCACTGGTACACGACATCGGCATGATCGGGATTCCCAGCGGTGTCTGGGACGAGCCGGGAACGTGGAGCATCTCCCAGCGCGAGCGGGCTCGGACCCACCCCTACCTAACCGAGCGCATGCTGGCCCGCACACCGCTGCTGGCCGAGGTCGGGCATTGCGCGTCGCTGCACCACGAGCGGCTGGACGGCTCCGGGTACCCGCACGGCCTGCGGGGGGACGCCATCTCGCTGCCCGCGCGGATCCTGGCCGCCGCCGATGTCTACAACGCCCTGCGCCAGCCCCGTCCGCACCGCCCGGCGCTCGAGGCTGGTGAAACCGAACGCACGATGCGCGACCAGGTGCGCGCCGGGCGACTCGACGGCGACGCGGTCCAGGCGGTGCTCAAAGCCGCCGGCCATCGGCCGCGACGCCGGGTGGGCCTGCCGTCGGGGCTCACTGCCCGCGAGGCCGAGGTGCTCATTCGGCTAGGCCAGGGTCGATCCAACCCGGAGATCGCTGCCGAGCTGCACGTCAGCCGCAAGACGGTCTCCTCCCACCTGGAACACATCTACACCAAGCTCGGCGTGAAAACCCGGACCGAGGCCGCCCTGTTCGCCATGCGCCACGGCCTAATCGGCGCGGCGGACGAAGCCAGGACCTGACAAAAAGATCGGGCAGTTACCCGATCCGCCCGCGCTGCCGGATCCGTACAACGGATTCATGACTACGACAGCGCACAACCACAGCGCGGCTACTGCGGTGCCTCAGTTCACCCTCGCCGGGTCCTTCCTCGAGGGCCTCGCCGCCCAGGACTTCGCCCGGCTCGGTGAAGCGCTCTCTGCCGACGCCCTGCTCCGCGCGCTGCTTCCGGGGGGTCCTCGGGAGTGGACCGGCTGCGAGGTGATCGCCGACCAGTTTGCGCGCTGGTTCGGCGACACTGAGGACTTCGAGCTCCTTGAAGCCACCGTTGGCGAGGTGGGTGGCCGGTTGCACGTGCACTGGCGGCTCCGGCTCCAGGCGGAGCGGCTCGGCACCGGCTGGTTCACCGTCGAGCAGCAGGCCTACGCCGACACCGCCGACGACGGGCGCATCGCCCGGCTCGACCTGCTCTGCACGGGTTATCGACGCGAGACCGACAGTGGCTGACACCCCGGCCACCTGGGGCGGGTGGGAAGCGGCCATCCGGGACGACCCATTCGGTCACTTTGCCGAAGCCCGAGCCAGGTGTCCGGTTCAGCAGACGCGCCTCGCCGACGGTCACCCCGCCTGGGTCGTGCTCGGCTACGACGCTGCCCGGCAAGCACTCAACGACCCTCGCATCTCCAAGGACATGCTCGCCGCCCTGAAGGACAACGGCGACGTCGTCGCCGAAGGCCTGCCCGGACCGGAGTTCTCGCGACACATGCTCAACGCCGACCCGCCTGACCACACCCGCCTGCGGCAGCTCGTGTCCCGGGCCTTCGTGCCGTCCCGGATCGCCGCGCTTGAGCCGGCCATCCGGACGATTGCCGGCAGCCTCCTCGACGAACTGGACGCCGCTGGCCCAAGCGCAACCGTCGACCTCATCGAGGGATATGCACACCCCCTGCCGTTCCGGGTGATCGGCGAACTGCTGGGCATCCCCGCAGCGGACCAGCCACGCCTGCACGCCTGGTTCCAGGTGCTGCTGACCGGTTGGGCCGGTGATCCACCTTCGGAGGCGGTCTTGGCATCGGACGGCGTCGTCGCCTACCTGCGCGAGCTGGTCGACGCCAAGCGCCGAAGCCCTGCCGACGACCTGGTCAGCGTCCTGGTAGCCGTCGAGGACGACGCACTGACCTCGCAGGAGCTGCTGTCGACCCTTTTCCAGCTCGTGGTCGCGGGCCACGACACCACGGCAAGTCTCGTCGGTAACGGAGTGGTGGCTCTGCTGGACCACCCCGGCCAGCTCGAGGCGCTGCTCGCCGATCCAGGCCGAATTCCCGCCGCGATCGATGAGCTCATCCGGTTCACCGCCCCCGTCCCTCATGCCACCTTCCGGGTGACGAGCGAGCCGGTGACTCTCGACGGCGTAGAAATCCCGCCCCACGAGCAGGTGCTGGTGTGCCTCGGCTCGGCCAACCGCGATCCTGGTCGCTTCGCGAAGCCCGACGTACTCGACTTCGACCGCGCCGGTGGATCGAACCTTGGCTTCGGCCACGGGATCCACTACTGCCTCGGCGCGCCGCTGGCCCGGCTCGAAGCCAGAGTCGCCTTCGAGGCCCTGCTCAGCCGTCACCCTGGCTTGCGGCTCGCCGTCGGCCGTGACGCCCTCGCCTGGGCGCATGGCGACGGCCTCGTCCTGCGCGGCCTCGTCTCACTCCCCGTCGTTCTCGGCCCCGCTGGCGTCAGGGATGACCAGCCATCCGATCCCATCGAATCAAGGAGACACTGATGACCATCACCGACCGTCCCGTCGACAATGGCGTGAACGTCCAGGCCCTGCTCGGTGCGCGCGAGGCGCTCTCCGCGGCACCGGAAGCCGCACAGTTCACCTGGCGGGCCAGCTGCAGCTGGCGCAACGGCACACACAGTCGCTCCACCGTGGCC
>JBOHCP010000077.1:0-12311 GCA_050698875.1 Streptosporangiaceae bacterium
CGCCAGGATCGAAGAACCGTCGCCCGGCCGCTGTACAGCGCGTCGGAAAGACTCCGAAAGCCGACGCGGCTAAGGGCGCCGCCAGGCAAACGGCTTAAATCTCAAGCTTAGACCCGGCTTTGGCGTGACCGACCGCTGCCTGTTCCAGCACGACGACATCGCGCCCGCGGCTGGTGAGGACGCGGGCTGCGGCGAGTCCGAGCAGGCCGGCCCCGACGATCGCCACGTCGCGCACTCCGGTCATCACCCGGCAGACTACCGCGAGGCGGTGCGGGCTCTCGGGACGGTGAGCATCGCCGGGATGGCGGGTCTGCGGCGTGCCGACTGAACCGGTGATCTCGGGCTGGTGTGATCCGCGCTTTGCCGCGGTGCGCAGCGAGTTCACCACCAATTTCCGGGAACGAGGTGAGCTCGGCGGTGGTGGTGTGTGTCCGTGCGCGGCCGCATTGTCGCGGACCTGTGCGGCGGCTCGCGCGACTCGGCCCGGCAGCAGCCGTGGACGGCGGACACGCTGGTCAATGTGTTCTCGGTGGGTAACGGGCTGCTCGCGGCGTGCGCCGCGCGGCTCACCGGCGAGCGTCGGCTTGACCCGGACGCGCCGGTCGCGCGGTACTGGCCCGAGTTCGCGGCCGCCGGCAAGGCCGCGGTGACGGTGCGCGAGGCTGCTGAGCCAACAGGCGGGCGTGCCGGCGATCCGCGAGCCACTGCCGGCGGGCAGCGCCCTGGACTGGCCGCTGATGACGCGGGTGCTCGCCGGCGAGGCGCCGTGGTGGCCGCGCGGGGCTGGGCATCGTTACCATGTCAACACATTCGGCTTCGTGGCCGGTGAGCTGGGAAGGCGCGTCACGGGAATGACGCTCGCCGATGTCGAAGGAGAGCCACGCTGCGCTGGCGAACGCGAGGACCAGGGCGAACCACGCCAGGCCGACGAGCCAGTCGGCGGGCATGGTCCGCTACCAGCCGCGGGCGCGCCACTCGGGGACGTGCGGTCGTTCCGTCCCGATGGTGGTGTCCCTGCCGTGGCCGGGATACACCCACGTGCCGTCGGGAAGCTCGGCGAAGACCCGGGTCTCCAGATCGGTCATCAGGCTGTCGAACCGCTGCGGGTCCTTCTGCGTATTACCTGGCCCGCCGGGGAACAGCGAGTCGCCGGTGAACAGCTGCGGCTGGTCGGCCAGCTCGCCGTCGGCGTCGTAGCACAGCGCGATGCTGCCCGGCGTGTGCCCGCGCAGGTGAATGACCGAGAGTCGCGCGTTGCCGACGATGACCTTGTCCCCGTGCCGCACCGGCCGGGTGACGGGGATCGGCAGTCCCGGCGCGTCGTCGGGATGCGCGATCGTCGCGGCGCCGGTGGCCTGCTGCACCGGTCGCAGCGCGGCGTGGTGATCCCAGTGCTGGTGCGTGGTGATGATCGCTGCCAGCGGAGTGTCGCCGATCAGGTCAAGCAGGGTCTGGTCGTCGTTCGCAGCGTCGATGAGCGCGAGCTCGCCGGTCTGCGTGCAGCGCAGCAGGTAGGCGTTGTTGTCCATGGGTCCCACCGCCACCTTGGTGACGGTGAGTCCGGGCAGCTCCCTGGTGTCGGCCGGGCCGCCGACGCTGACGTTTCCTGTGTAGCTCATCCCTGATACCTACCACGGGGGAACGGCCGGCAGCGGGCCGGCTGGCGTTGCGGTCAGGTCGCCGCCGGCGCTGCGGCCCAGCAGCCAGGCGAGCAGCGCGTACGACGGCCCGGCGATCGTGACGGCGGGTGCCTGCTCGGGCGGCCCGATCCGGTGCTCGCGGCCGTCGTCGGACGCGCGCAGCCGCGCAGCGGGGGAGTCGGGCCGCCCGGCGAAGTCGCCGGCCACCCGCTGCAGGCACTCCCTGGCGAAGTCGGCCGGCCAGTCCACGGGTCGGTAGCCGGCGTCCAGGTCGACGTGGTGGATCTCCAGCTCGGACAGCCGCCGCCAGAGCGTGTACCAGGCCGGATGTGCCGCGCCTCGGATCGCGCGCACCTCCGCGGCCCACGCGGCGTCGCCGAGCCTGGCTGCCTCTGCCGCAAAGGCGGTCGCCGAGTCGGCGGCGTCGGCAGCCAGCTCGCGAGCGGGCCGGTCCGCGCCGGCCGCGATCTCCTCGTTGCGCACCTGCGCGCTCGGGTACTGCGGTGTCACGACCCCGGTCCGCGCCCAGATCAGCATGTTGCGAAGCCCGTCCGCGTTGCGCGCCAGGTGCGTCAGGACGTGCCCGCGGCTCCAGCCCGGCAGCGAGGACGGCTCGCGGGCACGCTGGTCGGAGATCTCGGCGGCGGTGGCCAGCACGCGCGCGGTGGCGACCTCGACCCGCTGGCCCAGCTCCGCGGCTTTCGTGGCGGTGTCCGGCACCGGTGAGGTCATGGACTCAAAGGCTAGCAAGCGCCCTCGCGGGTCAGGGCCGTGGCGGAGCATCAACGATTGGGATTCTCAGTTCTATTCACTGAATATCCCAATCGTTGACAACTACGGGTGGGGCTGACCTGGGAATATCAGCGATGCACGGGCGGTTGAACTGGCCTGTTGCAGTGCCCAGCCGCTGCCGCTGGCTGAAGGCCGGAGTTTTGTCAGACCCCCCGGATACCATGACGTACCAGGGTTGTGCCCCGCCAGGTTGCCCGTTCCCAGCCGTACGTACCGGGAGAAACTGAGCGTAAATTGGCAGATCGTCTCGTCGTCCGTGGCGCCCGCGAGCACAACCTCAAGGACGTGTCGCTGGACTTGCCGCGCGACGCCATGATCGTGTTCACCGGGCTGTCCGGCTCGGGAAAGTCCAGTCTCGCCTTCGACACGATCTTCGCCGAGGGCCAGCGCCGGTACGTCGAGTCGCTGTCGGCTTATGCACGGCAGTTTCTGGGCCAGATGGACAAGCCCGACGTCGACTTCATCGACGGGCTGTCGCCCGCGGTATCGATCGACCAGAAGGCGGCCGGGCGCAACCCGAGATCGACGGTCGGCACCATCACCGAGGTCTACGACTACCTGCGGCTGCTGTTCGCCCGGGTGGGCAGGCCGCACTGCCCGGTGTGCGGCAGGCCGATCGCCCGGCAGACGCCGCAGCAGATCGTCGACCGGGTACTGGAGCTGGATGAAGGCACCAGGTTCCAGGTGCTGGCGCCGGTCGTGCGCGGCCGCAAGGGCGAGTACACCGAGTTGTTGCGCGATCTCCAGGTCAAGGGCTACTCGCGGGCGCGGGTAGACGGCACGATCATCCGGCTCGACACGGCGGTATCCGGCGACCTCCCCGCGCTGAAGAAATACGAGAAGCACGACATCGAGGTCGTGGTCGACCGGCTGGACGTGAAGCAGTCGGCCCGGCGCCGGCTGACCGACTCGGTCGAGACCGCGCTGTCACTGGCCGTCGGGGTCGTCATCCTCGACTTCGTCGACCTGCCCGAGGACGACCCGAACCGCCAGCGGATGTTCTCTGAGCATCTCGCCTGCATGTATGACGACGTGTCGTTCGACGAGCTCGAGCCGCGGTCGTTCTCGTTCAACTCGCCGTGGGGCGCGTGCACGGACTGCACCGGGCTCGGCACCAAGATGGAAGTGGACCCGGAGCTCGTCGTCTCCGACCCGTCGCGGACGCTGGCGGACGGCGCGATCGGCGCGTGGAGTGCCGGCCACGTCAGCGACTACTTCCTGCGGCTGATCGAGGCGCTCGGCGACGCGCTGGGCTTTTCGGTCGACACGCCGTGGGAGCGGCTGCCCGCCAGTGCCCAGAAGGCCCTGCTGTACGGATACGACCAGCAGGTGCACGTCCGGTACCGGAACAGGTACGGCCGGGAGCGCTCGTACTACACCAACTTCGAGGGCGCGATCCCGTACATCGAGCGGCGGCACTCCGACGCCGACAGCGACTACAGCCGCGAGCGGTACGCGGAGTTCATGCGCGAGGTGCCCTGCCCGTCGTGCAAGGGCGCCAGGCTGAAGCCGATGTCGCTCGCGGTCACCGTCGATGACCGGTCCATCGCCGAGTACTGCGGGCTGCCAATCGGGGAGCTGGCCAAGCTGCTGCTGGCGCTCGAGCTGTCCGACCGCGACATGCAGATCGCGGGCCGCATCCTCAAGGAGGTCAACGCCCGGCTCGGCTTCCTGCTCGACGTGGGCCTCGACTACCTGACGCTGGACCGCGCGTCGGCGACGCTCGCGGGTGGCGAAGCGCAGCGGATCCGGCTGGCCACGCAGATCGGCTCTGGTCTGGTGGGCGTGCTGTACGTGCTGGACGAGCCGTCGATCGGGCTGCACCAGCGGGACAACCACCGGCTGCTGGAAACCCTGCTCCGGCTTCGCGACCTGGGGAACACGCTCATCGTCGTCGAGCACGACGAGGACACCATCCGGTCGGCGGACTGGGTGGTTGACATCGGGCCCAGGGCCGGCGAGCACGGCGGGCACATCGTCGTATCCGGTCCGCTGGAGAACCTGCTGGCGAGCCAGGAGTCGATCACCGGCGCGTACCTGACCGGCCGGGAGACCATCGCCATCCCGGCCCGCCGGCGCAAGCCAGTGAAGGGCCGCGAGGTCGTCGTCAAGGGCGCGGTCGCGCACAACCTCAAGAGCATCGACGTGGCGTTCCCGCTTGGCTGCTTCATCGCGGTCACCGGCGTGTCCGGCTCGGGCAAGTCGACCCTGGTGAACGACATCCTCTACAGCGCGCTGGCAAGGGAACTGCACGGCACGCGCATCGTGCCGGGCAAGCACTCGAAGATCACCGGCATCCAGCACCTCGACAAGGTCGTGCACGTGGACCAGGGCCCGATCGGCCGCACCCCGCGATCGAACCCGGCCACCTACACCGGCGTGTTCGACCACGTGCGGAGGCTGTTCGCGCAGACCACCGAGGCGAAGGTGCGCGGTTACCAGCCGGGCCGGTTCTCCTTCAACGTCAAGGGCGGCCGGTGCGAGGCGTGCTCGGGTGACGGCACCATCAAGATCGAGATGCAGTTCCTGCCGGATGTGTACGTGCCGTGCGAGGTCTGCCACGGCGCCCGGTACAACACCGACACGCTGCAGGTGCACTACAAGGGCAAGACCATCGCCGACGTACTGGAGATGCCGATCGAGGAGGGCGCCGAGTTCTTCGAGCCGGTCCCGGCGATCCACCGGCACCTCAAGACGCTGGTCGACGTTGGCCTCGGTTACGTGAGGCTCGGCCAGCCGGCGCCGACGCTGTCAGGCGGCGAGGCGCAGCGGGTCAAGCTCGCCTCCGAGCTGCAGCGCCGGTCGACCGGCCGGACCATCTACGTGCTGGACGAGCCGACCACTGGCCTGCACTTCGACGACATTCGCAAGCTGCTCGGCGTGCTCGGCAGACTGGTCGACGGCGGTAACACGGTGATCGTGATCGAGCACAACCTCGATGTGATCAAGACCGCGGACTGGATCATCGACCTCGGACCGGACGGCGGATCGCGCGGCGGCAGCGTCATCGCCACCGGCACGCCCGAGGACGTGGCGAAGAACGAGGACAGCTACACCGGCCAGTTCCTGGCCAAGGTGCTCGCCGGGTAGCTGGCGACCCGCCCCTGCCGTACGGTTGCGCGCATGACGCGCCGCCCGGCTGCGGCCTTACTGGCCGCATTCCTGCTGCTGACGGCCGGATGCGCCACGGCCGGGTCGACCGCAGGCGCGCCTTCGAGGGGAACGGAGTCATCGGGAGCCGGTGCCGTTGGCACGGGCGCGGCTAGCCGGGGCCAGCCGACGTGCACCACTGCGACGCAGCGCGCGCGGTCCCTATCGCGGTGTTTGACCTTCCCGAAGCGGTGGCCGACGGCTTTAGCGGCGACGACGGGTACGTGGGCGAAATCCCGACCCAGGCTTACCCGGTCGGGCTCGCGGTGTCACCGGACGGCCAGGGGCTGCATGCCACCAGCGAGGAGCGGAATTTGCTCACGCTGGCCGGCACCCTGGCGGTCATCAGCGTGCCGGAGGCGGAGTCCGATCCGGTCGCCTCGGTCGTTGCCACAGTCACAGTCGGCTGCAACCCGGTCCGGGTGATCACGTCGGCCGACGGTGCCGTCGCCTGGGTAACGGCCAGGGCGAGCGACGCGCTGCTGGCGTTCTCTGCCGACCGGCTGCGCACCGATCCGGCCCACGCACTGCTGGCGGACGTGCGGGTCGGCGAGGCGCCGGTCGGACTGGCACTCGCCGAGCGGGGGAGCCTGGTCGTGGTGGCCGACTCGGACCGGTTCGGCACTTCCGGAAAGGCCGCGAGCCTTGCGGTCGTCGATGTGCCGGACGCGCTGGCGGGTCGCCAGGCACTGGTCGGCTACCTGCCCGCCGGCCAGTTCCCTCGAGATGTGGCCGCCGGCCCAGACGGCGGCACGGTGCTCGTGGCGAACTACGACTCCGGTCAGATCGAGACCGTGAACCTTGCCGCGCTGCCCCAGCGCCGCGCCGCGCCGCGCGCTTGGCCTGGCGGCGCAGGGCCTGGCCGCATACCGTGCTGCCATGCAAGTCGCAGGTCGGCCGTCCTGGCGGTTCGGCTATGGCAACGGCCAGTGCTCGGATCTCCACGAGGCCCTGTTCGCGCGGGACTCGGCCGGGCTGGTGGTGCTGCCGTCGCCCGACGTACCGCCGCCGCTCGCCGCCGAGTGGCTGGCCGGCGAGTTGCCGCCGGGACTGGTGATGCTCACCCCAGCCGAGCTGGCGGCTGCAGCCGACCAGTGGCTGACGTGGTGGCGACAGTTGCTCGCCGTCAAGGTCAGCCTGGTCGATTCGCGTCCGGGCCCCGGCGCCGACATGGCGGCGACCCTGAGCTGGGCGGAGTCCCTTTATCGGTCGGCGGCGTTCGACCCGCCCGAGTTCGACTCGCTGGTATCCATGCCGGAACTGCAGGCCGTGGTCCGCGCGACGCAGCCGAGTCATCCTCGGGTGCCGGACCGGTCCGGGTCATTCGACTACCAGCTCATCTGCGGCATTGCGGAGCAGACCGCCGCGGACTTCGGCACGCCGATCGACGCCATCGACGGCACCGCCCACGTCCTCGACGTGCAGGGCTCGTGGTGGCACGTGGCCGGCCCCGGCTGCGTGCTCTGCTCGCCCGCGGCGACGGCCGACCCGGCGATCGCGGCGCAGTTGCTCCGGGCCGTCTTCGCCAGCCGGCTGGGCGGACCGACGCCAGACTAGGCTGCCGGAATGGAGATCAGCACGCTGGCCGGTCCCGCGCGCGTCGAGGTTGACCGGCCCCGGGCGGCCTCGTTCCTCGTCGCGCTCACTCATGGCGCGGGCGGGGGAGTGGCGAGCAAGGATCTGCTCGCGGTGCGTGACGCCTGCCTGGCGCTGGGCGGCATGGTCGCCCGCGTGCTGCAGCCCTACCGGGTGCGCGGCGCGCGGGCTCCAGGCGCGCCCGGTCCGCAGGATGCCGCCTGGCTGGAGATCATCGCCCGGCTGCGCGCGGAGAATCCGGGCCTGCCGCTGATCCAGGGCGGCCGCAGCAATGGCGCCCGGGTCGCCTGTCGTACCGCGACCGCGGCGGGTGCGCGGGCGGTGGTCGCGCTGGCGTTCCCGCTGCATCCGCCCGGCCGTCCGGATCAGAGCCGGGCAGGCGAGCTGCGGCAGGCGGGCACCGACGTGCTGGTCGTCAACGGGGCACGGGATCCGTTCGGCATCCCGGACCGAAAGGACGCCACGCGCGTCGTCGTGCTGCCGGGCGAGACTCATGCCCTGACCAAGGACCCGGCCGGGGTCGGCGCGGCGGTAAGCGGGTGGCTTGCCGAGCTGCTAGGCCTGTGACCGGCAGATCTGGTCCGGCAGGGGCGCTGAACTGCGGGGACGCTGAACTGCGGGGACGCTGAACTGCGGGGACGCTGAACTGCGGGGACGCTGAACTGCGGGGACGCTGAACTGCGGGGACGCTGAACTGCGGGGAAGAGGGATCCGGCCGGTTCGGCTGCGGGCTCAGGCAGCCGGGATGTGGGAGCTACCTACGGTGCTGCTCACCACGACGGGGAAGAGATCCGTGGGCCGGTGCGGGGGGATCGCAGTGCCGCCGGGGAGAAGCTCACCGGTGTCCTCGAAGACGACGATGCCGTTGCAGAGCAGACTCCAGCCCTGCTCTGGGTGACTGACAACAGTCCGGGCCGCCTCGCGATCCGATCCATCAGGATCCGGACACCGTGGCGTGTGCGGGCACATTCGCGTGCCTCCTGTGCTTGCTGGGCGTGCTCTTAACCAAACCATACTGTGCCAGCCGAGCACCCAGTGCCGACATGGCCCGTTGTGACTGTTTTCCGTGTCGCGCTTTGTAGGTTTCATGTAGTCAATCCAGCGAGGTCAAACCTGCTGCAGGCGAATTCGCCGGCCAGGCTCTCAGGCGTGATTCTCGGCCGGCAGGCGGGCAATCGCGACCCCGAGCGCGGCGGCTTCCGGCCGGGCCGGGAACCCGGTCAGCCGGTGCGTCTCGCGCAGCGTCAGCAGCCGCTCAGCCTCGCTCGTCCAGGCATGAACGGCCGTCGTGGCCATCGCCTTGCGCCGGTAGATCCGGTCGTCGTAGCCCCGCGGCCCGATCTCGGCGCGTTGCGCCGCGTAGGCGGACCTGGTGACGTCCGTCAGCGCCGTGTCGAAGGCGTGGGCCAGTGGATACTGCACGCTGTCCGGCTCGGCGGCCGCCTGAGCGTGCCGGAACTCTCGCTCTGCGACCTGCGCCAGGTCGAGTAGCTCGGGAAACCGCGCGGCCAGCGCCACGTCGGCGAGGTAGTTAGCTTCGGCTGTGGCGCTGATCTTGACCTGACCCCTCTTCACGTCGCACAGCTTAGCGAAATCAGGGGACCGCCCGGGCGCCGGGCAATCAGGCAGCGATCAGCGGGCGAAGTAGTGCCAGCCAAGCCACAGCCAGCCGGCCAGAATCAGCGCACGCCCGCCGCGGGGGCGCATGACGTAGCCGAGCCACTCGCCCAGGGTGGGGATCCGGCCGATCTTGCGCCTGCCAAGCAGCTCGAGCGCGACCAGCGCCGCGATCACGGCGACGAAGCCGATGATCGTAATGGTTCTGCTGGTCATCTGGTCACCGCTTCACCAAGGCCCACCCAGCCAGCAGCCACACCACGATGGCGGCGGCTTTGATCGGATGCGGCGCTATCAGCGGGTTGATGAGGTCCGTCAGCGACGGATGCGCCGGCGAGTTGTCCCGCACGGCCGACGCCTCCCACTCAAAAAGCAAGGCGATGCAAACCACCCAGTACGAGAATCCGGCGACGGCCATGGACTCCGGCGGCCGGATCCGCTCCGGCCGACGGGTGTAGGCGATCACGCCGAGGACGGCACCGGGCAGCAGGACGCCGAGCAGCGCCCGGGTGCTGAAGGGAGCGGCGCCGCCGAGCAGCCACGCGTAGCCGATGACGCCCGCGCCGATGATGGCGTTGCGGGCCGGCCGGGCACCCAGCGGCAGCTGCGCGTCGGCCGGCTGGCGCCGGGCGAGCGCATCGTCCGCGCGGGGCAGCGCGGCCTGCGACCGGGCCGTGCGTCCGGTCGCAGCACCGTCCGCGCCCGTGTTCCCAGCCGTCATCTCACTCCCGGCCACCCAAGGACACCGTCGGCGGCCGGGCGGCACTCCGCGCGCTGACCGCAAAGTGCCAGGGTAGCGAAGCGGGTCCGGTGCTCAGGCCAGGCTGTCCCGCCAGTCGGCGTGCAGCGCGGCGTACTCGCCAGCCGCGGTCAGCAGCTCCGGGGGCGAGCCGTCCTCGATGATCCGGCCGTGCTCGAGCACCAGCACCCGGTCGGCGATGGCGACGGTCGACAGCCGGTGGGCGATGATCAGGGCGGTGCGCCCGGCCAGGATCGTGCGCAGGGCATCCTGCACGAGGCGCTCGCTGGGGATGTCAAGCAGCGACGTTGCCTCGTCCAGCACCAGCACAGCCGGCGCGGCCAGAAACGCGCGGGCGAAGGAGATCAACTGGCGCTGCCCGGCCGACAGGCGCCCGCCGCTCTTGCCCACCTGCGCGTCGTAACCGGCCGGAAGCGCGGAGATGAAGGAGTGCGCGCCGATAGCGCTCGCCGCTGCTTCGATCTCGGCCCGGCTCGCGCCGGGCTTGCCAAGCTCGATGTTGTCCGCGATGGACCCGCCGAACAGGAAGTTTTCCTGGGTGATGAGGACGACCTCGCGGCGCAGAGTCCGGTCGTCCAGCCGGCGCACGTCGACGCCATCCAGCAGCACCCGGCCGGCTAGCGGGTCGTACAGCCGGGCCATTAGCCGGGCGATCGTCGTCTTGCCGGCGCCCGTGCTGCCGACCAGCGCGACGGTCTGCCCGGCCGGAATCGTCACGGAGAGGTCTGGCAGTACCGTGGCGGCCCGGTAGCCGAACCGGACGCTGTCGAACCGCAGCTGTCTGCCCAGGGCGCGGCCAGACGCCGCCGGGAGCGCAACAGGGCGCACGGGCTCGGGGACACTCGGCGGCTCATCCAGGACGCCGGAGATCTTCTCCAGGGCCGCGCCGGCGGACTGGAACGAGCTATAGAACTGCGACAGGTCGATCAGCGGGTCGAAGAAGCGCTGCAGGTAGAGCAGGAAGGTGACCAGGACGCCGACCTGCATCTGGTGGTCGACGACCCGGAACCCGCCGTACAGCAGGACCGCCCCGATGGCCAGGTTGCCGACCAGGGTGACGCCGGGGAAAAAGATGGCCAGCAGCCGCTGTGACCACTGCGTGGCCACCGCGTACTCCTGGTTCAGGTCGCCGAAGATCTCCTCGTTCCGGCTCTCCCGGCGGAACGCCTGGACCGCCCTGATGCCGCCGAAAGTCTCCACGAACTGGACGATCACCTGCGCGATCGTGGTCCTGGTGCGGCGGTACACGATGGCCGACTCGCGCCGGAACCAGGCCGACAGCCACGCCAGGGGCGGGATCCCGGCGAGCACTACCAGCGCCAGCCGCCAGTCAAGCAGCAGCATCCCGCCGCCGATCAGCAGCAGCGACAGCACCGCGGACACCAGCGACGCCAGACCCTGGTCGAACATCTCGGAGATCGAGTCGATGTCGCTGACCTGGCGGGAGATGACCCGGCCCGACGTGTACTGCTCGTGGAAGGCAACCGGCAGCACCTGGAAGTGCGCGAACAGGCGGCGCCGCAGGTCGAGCACGACGCGGCCGCCCAGGCGGCCGATGCCCGCGATGTAGCCGCGGGTGGTAGCTGCCTGCAGCAGCACCGAGGCCGCAAAGGCCATGATGACCAGCGCCATCGGCCCGGCGTCGTGGGTGCGCTCCAGCTGGGGGATCTTGTCGATCCCGACGCCGATCAGCCACGGTCCCGCGAGCGCCGCCAGCTGGGCGCCGACGATCAGCAGGAAGATCACTACGACTAGCCGCCGGGACGGTCGCACCAGGTCAGCGAGCAGCGCACGGGACCGCCGCCGCAGCAGCGTGCCGAGCTTGCCGCTGATCTCTTCTTCCTGCTCGGCGGCGATGCCGCGCCAGGCTTCGGCGGGCGCGGTCATCGACTCGCTCCGGCTGTCACGCCAGGCGCGGCCCGGCCATCGTCGCCGGCATCACCGCCAGCCGTGTCGGGCCGCTCGTCGGCGCTCATGAGGTCCCGGTACCGCGGCTGCGTCGCCAGCAGCTCGTGGTGGGTGCCAACGACGGCGATCACGCCGCCCTCGAGCAGCGCGACCCGGTCGGCGAGCAGGACGGTCGACGGCCGGTGCGCAACGACCAGTGCCGTCGAGGCGGCCAGCACGCTGCCGAGCGCGGCGGTCACCTTCGCCTCGGTGTGCACGTCGAGAGCCGACAGCGGATCGTCGAGCAGCAGGACCTCCGGTCGGGCGAGGATAGCCCTTGCTAGCGCCACCCGCTGTCGCTGGCCGCCGGACAGCGCCATGCCCTGTTCGCCGATCCGCGTGTCCAGCCCCCAGGGCAGATCGGCGACGAACTCCGCCTGCGCCGCCTCCAAGGCCGCCAGGATCGCGGCCTCGCTGGCGTCCGGGACGCCGAAGCCGACGTTCTCGCGGACGCTGGCGGAGAACAGGGTCGGGTCCTCGAACGCGCACCCGACCCGGCTGCGCAGCTCCGGGAGCGGCAGGTCACGGACATCCACGCCATCCAGCGTGATCCGGCCGCCGGTCACGTCGGCCAGCCGCGGCACCAGCTGCAGCAGCGTGGTCTTGCCTGAACCTGTGGCGCCGACCAGGGCGACCGTCTCACCGGGTACCAGCTCGAGGCTGACGCCGCGCAGCACTGGCGCCGGTGCCTCCGGATAGCTGAAGATGACGCGATCGAACACGAGCCGGCCTGAGCCAGCTGACACGGCCAGGCCGCGCGACGACGCGCTCGTGGCCGGTCCGCGGCTGCGCCAGCGGCCGGCCGACAG
>JBOHCP010000078.1:0-12236 GCA_050698875.1 Streptosporangiaceae bacterium
TACTCGAACTGCTCGGCGTCGACCCGACCCGCCCGCCATGACGCCCGTCCACGCACTCCAAGTTGATCTATGACCATGTGCGAATTACCGGGCTAGCCGCGAGCGCGCGGCCGCCGGCCGCCGGCGATGTCGCGGGCCCGGCCGAACACCGCGTCCAGCATCGGTTCGGTGACCCGGCCGGTGAAGGTGTTCTGCTGGCTCGGGTGGTAACAGCCGAGCACGGTGAGCTGCCCGCCGGTGCTGTCGGCCTGCTCCATGGCCACCTCGGCGCCGTGCCCGAAGGCCGGCCTCGGCCGCGGTGGCTGATACCCGATATCAGGCAGCTGCGCCCAGAGCGCCTGCCAGGCGTAGTGGCCCAGGCAAACGACCACCCGCAGGTGGTCTCGCAGCAGGCCGAATTCGGCGCCCAGCCAGGGAGCGCAGGCATCCCGCTCGCCCGGTTCCGGCTTGTTGCCCGGCGGCGCGCAGCGAACCGTGGCAGCCAGCCGTGCCGAGATCAGCCGCTGCCCGTCCCCGGCGGCGATGGAATCCGGCTGAGACGCCAGCCCGCACCGCCACAGCGAGGCGAACAGGAAGTCCCCGCTCCGGTCCCCGGTGAAGATGCGCCCGGTCCGGTTGCCCCCATGCGCCGCCGGCGCGAGACCGAGGATCAGGATCGACGGCCGCTCTGCCCCCCAGTCCGGTATCGGACGGCCCCAGTAGATCTGCGACTGGAACGACCGCCGCTTGGTCACGGCGACTTCCTCGCGATAGCGAACGAGCCGGTCACAGGCCCGGCAGACGGACTCGCGGGCAGCGAGCTCGGCCAGCGAGCCCGCGCTGCTTGCCAGCGCCCGCACGTCGGCCGGGCTGCGCGCGACCGGCGTGTCGGCCGTCGCCGGATCCTCGGGCCAGCCGGTGCCGGGGGGGACCGGCCAGTGATCCGCCGCCATGAGGCTCCTCGCCTTACCGAGCGCCTCAGCCGGCGTCGGCGATCGACCAGGCGATCCCGTCCAGGATGTCGTGCTCACTGGTGACCACCTCGGCGAAGCCGAATCGCTGCATGGCCCGGTCGAGGACGAGGGCGCCCGCCGCGATGACGTCGACCCGGCCTGGGTGCAGCGACCCGATGGCCGCCCGCTCCCGTCGGGTCTGGCCAAGAAGCTGTCTGGTCACCGCGTTCACGGTCGCTGCCGGAATGCGGGCGTGGTGGGTCAGGCTCGCGTCGTAGGTCTCCAGGCGGAGCGCGATGGCGGTGACGCTGGTGACCGAGCCCGCCAGGCCCACCAGGGTGTGCGCATCGCGGACGGCGATCGCGGCGGCCACCTCATCGAGCGCCCGGTCGATGTCACCGCGGGCGGCCGCGATCTCGGCCGAGGTCGGCGGATCGCCGTGCAGGTGCCGCTCGGTCAGCCGTACGCAGCCGATGTCGACGGAGATCGCCGCCAGATCGCCGCCTCGCTGCGCGTCGCTGCCGGCCTTGCCCAGCACGAACTCGGTGGACCCGCCGCCGATGTCGACCACCAGGAACGGCGGCTCGGGCCGCGGCCCGGCGCCGACCGCAGCCTCGGCGGCCAGCTCTGCGGTTGCCCCGGCGAACGACAACCCGGCCTCTTCCCGGCCGGAGATGACTTCTGGCAGGACGCCCAGCGTGCGCTGGACGCCGCTGGTGAAGTCGGCCGCGTTCGCGGCGTCCCTGGTAGCGCTCGTCGCCACCATCCGAACCGCGACCGCTCCGGCGGTGTGGATGTCCGCGGCGTAACTGGCCAGCATCTGCATCGTCCGGTCGAGCGCCTCGGGCGCCAGGCGGCCAGTCGCGTCGACGCCCTGTCCCAGCCGCACAATCTCCATCCGCCGCGTGACGTCGGTCAGCTCGTGCCGCACCGGGTCGACGTCGGCGATCAGCAGCCGCAGCGAGTTCGTGCCGCAGTCGATCGCCGCCACCCGCTTGCTCATCCCTCTGCCCTTCGCCCGCTAGCCCTCATGGCCCATCCTCCGCGCACGTACCAGCCTGCCACCACCGGCCGGCTGCCTGAACCGCTTCAGCGCCGAGCGGGTTCACCCCGGGCACGGCGAGCGCGTGCGCCGCCAGCGCGTGCAGGCACTTCACCCGGCCCGGCATGCCGCCGGCGCTCTGCGTGCCGGCCGGCAGCGGGTCCACGCCGGCGTGTTGCGCCGCCGCCGACCGCCGGGCCACGTAGTCACGATGGGCGGCGGCGTACCCCGCGGCCAGCTCCGGGTCGGCCCGCAGCCTGGCCGCCATCGCGCGCATGAGGCCTGCCGCCTCGAGCCTGCTCAGGGCGGCGCAGGCCCGCGGGCAGGTCAGGTAGTAGAGCGTCGGAAATGGCGTGCCATCCGGCAGCCGCGGTGCCGTCTGGACCACGTCCGGCAGCCCGCACGGGCACCGGTGCGCGATGGCCGCGACGGCACGGGGTGCCCGGCCAAGCTGTCGTTCAACGATCCCGAGGTCTGCCGCCGACGGCGGACCGGCGGTCCCGAGGTCTACCGCCGACGGCGGACCGGCGGCGCCCTGACCACTCACCTGGGCGGAGCTTCGTCCGCCTTTTTGACCGACTCCCACAGCCGGCCGTACCACGGCGTGCTCACCAGCCTGGCCGGCGCGCTGGCATGCGGCTTGACTGGGCTGATCACCTCGTAGCACGTCTGATCAGGAAAGCACATGTGCAGCGAGTCGCGCGCCTCCTGCTCGATCCTGCTGGGTGAGGTGAGCGACCGCTGCTGCGACTTCAGGTACCGGACCTGCGCTGCTATCGCCGCGTTCTGCGCCTGGAGCTGGTCGATCTGACGGCGCTCGGCGATGTACTCGCGAACCGGGTAGGCAAGGCTGAGCGTGATGGCGCAGAGCACGACCGCGAGCACCGCCGCCCGGCTGGTGAGCTTCGGGCGCCCCGCGAAGCTCGGCCGGACGATGCCGGGTCGTCCCGGCTGGGCTGGGTCGGGGGGGCCACCCCCCGAATCCCCCCGCTGGGCTGGGTCGGGGGGGCGACCCCCCGAATCCCTGCGACGTATCACTGCCCGTCGGCTGCCGATCGCGGGAACGCCGCGCGGCCCGCGTAGGCGGCCGCGTCTTCGAGCTGTTCCTCGATTCGCAGCAACTGGTTGTACTTGGCGACCCGCTCGGACCGGCAGGGTGCGCCGGCCTTGATCTGGCCGCAGTTCAGCGCTACCACCAGATCGGCGATCGTGGTGTCCTCGGTCTCACCGGAGCGGTGGCTCATCATCGTCGTATAGCCGCTGCGATGCGCGAGGTCGACAGCATCGAAGGTCTCGGTCAGCGTGCCGATCTGGTTGACCTTCACCAGCAGCGAGTTGGCTATCTGCTGGCTGATACCGCGGCGTATCCGCGCCGGGTTGGTCACGAAGATGTCATCGCCGACAATCTGGACGCGCCCGCCCAGCTCGGCGGTCAGCGCACGCCAGCCCGTCCAGTCTTCCTCGGCGAGCGGGTCCTCGAGGGAGATGAGCGGGTAAGCGTCGAGCCACTGCGCGTAGATCCGCGTCATCTCGTCAGCGCTCTTGGCCCCGCCCTCGAACAGGTAACTGGCACCGTCGACAAAGTTGCTGGCCGCCGCGTCGATGGCCACCGCGACGTCGCGGCCCGGCGCGAGCCCGGCCTTGCCAATCGCCTCCATGATCAAGTCAAGCGCGGCGCGGTTGTGCTCGAGGTTCGGCGCGAACCCGCCCTCGTCGCCGACGCCGGTGCCGAGGCCGTGCTGCTTGAGCACCGCCTTGAGTGCGTGATACGTCTCGGCTCCCCAGCGCACCGCCTCGGAGAACGTGCTGGCGCCCACCGGAGCGATCATGAACTCCTGGATATCCACGTTGGTGTCGGCGTGGGCGCCGCCGTTCAGGATGTTCATCATCGGCACCGGCAGCAGGTGCGCGTTCGGACCGCCGAGGTACCGGAACAGCGGCAGCCCGGAGGACTCGGCCGCTGCCTTGGCGACGGCCAGGCTAACCCCCACGATGGCGTTCGCGCCAAGCCGGGACTTGTCCGGCGTGTGGTCCAGGTCGATGAGCTGGGAGTCCACCAGGCGCTGTTCATCGGCCTCATAGCCGAGCAGCTCGGGCTGAATCTCGTCGATCACGGCCTGCATGGCCTTGGTGACACCCTTGCCCCCATAGGCGGCGTCGCCGTCCCGCAGCTCGACAGCCTCGAACGCGCCGGTTGACGCGCCGCTCGGCACCGCGGCCCGGCCCTGGCTCCCATCGTCAAGCACGACCTCGACCTCCACGGTCGGGTTGCCACGGGAATCGAGAATCTGCCTGGCGAAGACGCCTTCGATGGAGGCCACGGTGTTCAGCTCCTGCTGGTCGAGCGGTGTCCGGAGTCGATTGGGAGCCTAGTCCAGGCGGCTTCTGCCGCCGCACTGGCACGCCGGTAGCTGCACCGACGGCGGGGGCGCGCGGACCTCTCGGCTAGCGGTCGCGCTCCCAGGCGCGCACCCGGTCAGCGTAGGCCAGCGCGGCAGCACGGAGCTCGAGCTCGGGGTCCAGGCCCGCCGCCCTGGCCCGGCGTACCAGGGCAAAGAGTTCCGGCCCGAGGCCGGCCGCCGTCGAGTCGCCGGTCCCGGTACCCGCCTCGCCGCCGACGGACCCGAGCCTGGTCTCAGCGGGCTCAGGCGCATCCGCCAGCCCGGCGGGCGCGCCAGCCCGTTCGGCCCGGCGCAGCAGCTGGGCGGCCAGGGACAGGGCCGGCTGGTGCGACGGCACGCCGTCCAGGGCGGAGACCGGCTCGCCCGAGCCCGCCGCCGCCCGCTCGGCCGCCTTGATCGCGTCCCAGTTGCGCTTGACGTCGTCCGGCCCGGACACCGACACATCCCCGAAGACGTGCGGATGACGCCTGGTCAGCTTGCTGACGATGCCGTTCGCGACGTCGTCGATCGTGTACCCGGTACCATCGGTCCGCTCCTGCGCCACCCGGGCGTGGAAGACGACCTGCAGTAGCACGTCGCCGAGTTCCTCGCACACGGCCGCCTGGTCACCAGAACTGAGGGCGTCGACGGCCTCGTAGGTCTCCTCCAGCAGGTAGGGCGTGAGACTCTCATGCGACTGGCGGGCGTCCCACGGGCACCTCTGCCGCAGCGTGTCCATGACCCGCACGAGATCAAGCAGCCGCGTGCCCGGCGGCTCGTCAGCAGCTGGCCTCAGCACCGGACCGTCAGCACGGCGGGGTGAGCTGGACAGCGGCAGCCTTCGACGGGGTGGGGTTGGCGGCCAGCGTGGGCGGCGCCGTCACGACCGAGTAGCTGCTGTAGTCGAACTCGCCGAACTGCGGGTTGACAGAGACGCCCAGGCTCTTGCTCGCCACGCACTGGTCGTGGCCGACAGCGGCGGCCAGCTTGGCCTGCTCGGCCTGGCTGGACGGCGACTTGCCGCCGGTGATCCGGTACTCGAGCGCAGACAGAATCGCCAGGTACTGGCCAAACTGTGGCAGCAGATCCGGCGGCAGCGCGCCGGCGGCCGAGACGTACTCCGGCACCGTCACCTTGTTCTGCCCGGCGGTAGCGCTGAGGCTCGCCACCTGCTTGTCCGCCTGCGCCGGGGTGACGTTGATGCCATGCTGCTCGGCCAGCTTGTCGTAGATGCTGAAGGTGATGAGCCAGGTGAGCACCTGCTGGGTCTCCTGGCCGACGGGCCGTTGCAGCGGGATTTTCTTGACCCGATCCGTCTGGTAGGCGGCGTTGAGATTGGCGACCTCGGAGGTGAGCGTCGCGGACGAGATCCGGGACCCCCCGGTGATGGCCGCGGCGCCCAATTGCACCGAGCCGCACGCCGAAACCGCGACACAAACCGCCGCCACGGCAGCCGTCAGCACCGCCGCCCTACGCGGCACATTCATCCTCAACGCTGCCGTTCCCTTCTCGCTGGTTACGCGGCACCCGGCGCGAGATTACCCGCCGTCAGGCCCGCCTGCGAAGCCGGGACCCGACGCCGCCTGGTCCGACGCCGCCGGGTCCGACGCCGCCGAGCCTGGCGGCAGCCCGCCGAGCACCGACTCGATCAGAGCCTCGCACCAGGACAGCAGCTCCTGGTCGCGCAGCGGCGGCGCGCCGAACGAGATGGTCGCGGGTACGCCGGCCGACGACGAGGGCTGCGCCGACCCTGGGTGCGTACCGGACGTCGCTGCGACCGCCTTCGGCACCGGTACGAGCATGGTACTGAGCGTTGGCTTCAGGATGGACCCTGGGTACAGCCGCTGCAGCCGAACCTGCCGGGACTCAGGCAGCTCGACGGGCGCGAACTTGATCCGGGTACCCTGCACTGCGATGTCGGTCAGTCCGGCTGCACGCGCCACGGCCCGCAGCCGCGCCACCGTGAGCAGGTTCTCCACCTGCGGTGGCACGGCCCCGAACCGGTCGGTGAGCTCGTCGCGCACCGCGTCGATGTCGCGGGCGGAGTCGATGGCCGCGATCCGGGTGTAGGCCTCCAGCCGCAGCCGCTCGCCGGTCACGTAGTCGTGCGGAATGTGCGCGTCCACCGGCAGCTCGACCCGGACCTCGGCCCGCTCGGCCGGCCCGTCACCACGAAGCTCCCTGACGGCCTCGCCGATCATCTTGACGTACAGGTCGAACCCGACAGCCGCGACGTGCCCGGACTGCTCGCCGCCCAGCAGGTTTCCCGCGCCGCGGATCTCCAGGTCCTTGAGCGCGATGTGCAGGCCAGCACCCACCCCGGTGTGCTGCTGCAGCGTGGCCAGCCGCTCGTGCGCGGTCTCGGTCAGCGGCTTCTCCGGCGGATAGAGGAAGTAGGCGTAACCGCGCTCGCGGCCGCGGCCCACCCGGCCGCGCAGCTGGTGCAGGTCCGGCAGGCCGTAGGCGTCTGCCCGGTCCACGATCAGCGTGTTCGCGTTCGGGATGTCCAGCCCCGACTCCACGATGGTCGTGGACACCAGCACGTCGAATTCGCGGTCGATGAACTGGCTCATCACCTTCTCGAGCGTGTGCTCGTTCATCTGGCCGTGGCCGATGCCGATCCGCGCCTCCGGCACGAGCTCCGCCAGGCGCGCCGCGACCCGGTTGATCGAGGACACCCGGTTGTGCACGAAGAACACCTGGCCGTCGCGCAGCAGCTCGCGCCGGACCGCGGCGGCGATCTGCCTCTCGTCATACGGCGCCACCGACGTCAGCACCGGGTGCCGCTCCTCCGGCGGGGTGAGGATTGTCGACATCTCCCGGATACCGGAGATGCCCATCTCTAGCGTCCGCGGGATGGGCGTAGCGGACATGGCCAGCACGTCCACTTCGGTGCGCAGCTGCTTGAGGTATTCCTTGTGCTCGACGCCGAACCGCTGCTCCTCGTCGATGACGAGCAGGCCGAGCCGGGCGAACCGGACCTCCGGCGACAGCAACCGGTGCGTCCCGATGACCAGGTCCACCTTGCCGGAGGCCAGGCCCTCGAGCGTGCTGGCGACCTCCGCCGCCGACTGGAACCGCGAGAACGCCCGGATGGTGACGGGGAACGGCGCGTACCGCTCGCTGAACGTGGCGAAGTGCTGCGCGGCCAGCAGCGTGGTCGGCACCAGCACGGCGACCTGCCTGCCGTCCTGAACCGCCTTGAAGGCCGCCCGCACCGCGATCTCGGTCTTGCCATAACCCACGTCGCCGCAGATCAGCCGGTCCATCGGGACGGCGCGCTCCATGTCCGTCTTGACCTCGTCGACGGCGGCGAGCTGGTCGGGCGTCTCCACGTACGGGAACGCGTCCTCCAGCTCGCGCTGCCACGGGCTGTCCATTGCGAACGCGTGCCCGGGCGAGGCCATCCGAGCCTGGTACAGCCTGATGAGGCCGGCCGCGATGTCCCTGACCGCCTTGCGCGCCCGGCCCTTGGCCCTGGCCCAGTCCGCACCGCCCAGGCGGTGCAGCGTCGGTGCTTCGCCCCCGGTGTAGCGGGTCACCTCGTCCAGCTGGTCCGTCGGCAGGTACAGCCGGTCGCCCGGCTGGCCCCGCTTGCTCGGCGCGTACTCGATCACCAGGTAGTCCCTGGTGGCGCCCTGCACGGTGCGGCTGGTCATCTCCAGGAACCGGCCGACTCCGTGCTGCTCGTGCACGATGAAGTCACCGGGCGTGAGCTGCAGCGGGTCGATCCCCCCCCGGCGGCGGCTCGGCATCCGATGCGCCTGCCTGCTGCCCGGCCGGGCGCCAGCGAGGTCGGCTTCCGCCAGCACCGCGAGCCGCACGGACGGCCACACGAAGCCGGACTCCAGCATCCCCGTCGTCACGTGCACGACGCCCGGCTTGGGCGGCCGGACCAGGTCGCCGTCGGCGGCACCGAGCCCTTCACCGCGCAGCAGTTCTGCTAGCCGCTTCGCTGGTCCGTGGCCCTCGGTGACGAGCACCACCCGCCAGCCCTCTGCGAGCCACTGGCGGATGTCGGGCACCGCACGGCTGGTGTCCCCGCGGTACCGGGGCGCTGGCTGTGCGCGGATAGGGAACGCCGGTGGCCCGCCATCGCCGTCGTCGCTCTGGCCGCAGCCGTACCCGCTCCCGCCGGACCCGTTGGGCTGGCTGTCGTCGGCCTGGGCGGGCGTGAACGGCGTGATCGTCCACCAGGGCAGCTCCAGGCTGGCCGCCAGCCCCCGCGCCTCGGCGATCGGCCGCATCGCCGAGCCGCCGAGGTCGATCGGCACCTGACCGCCTGCCGCCGCGTTCACCCAGGACGCCTCGAGGAACTCCTGGCTGGTGGCGACCAGGTCGCCGGCCCTGGCGCGGATCCGCTCCGGATCGCACGCGATGATCTTGCTACCCCGCGGCAGGTAGTCGAGAAGCAACTCCATCCCGTCGGTCAGCGCCGGGGCGAGCGCCTCCATGCCATCGACGGTGATGCCCTCGGCCAGCTTGCCCAGGACGTCCTGCAGGCCCGGCCACTCGGCGGCGAGCTGGCGAGCCGTGGCCCGCACGGCCGGGGTCAGCAGCAACTCCCGGCACGGCGGCGCCCACAGGCCGTCCTCCGCCACGGCGAGACTGCGCTGGTCGGTGGCCCGGAAGTAGCGGATCTCCTCGACCGCGTCGCCCCAGAATTCCACCCGGAGGGGGTGCTCTTCGGTGGGCGGGAACACGTCGACCAGGCCGCCCCGGACCGCCAGCTCGCCGCGCCGCTCGACCAGGTCGACCCTCGCGTAGCCGATGTCGACGAGCCGGGTCACGGTGTCTTCCAGGCTGGCCGGCTCGCCCGCAGCCAGCTGCACCGGGACCAGCTCGCCGAGGCCACGCACCATCGGCTGCAGCAGGCTGCGCACCGGGGTCGTGAGCACGCGCAAGGGGCCGGACCGCGGATCGGACGGATCGGGGTGGGCGAGCCTGCGCAGCACGGCGAGCCGCTGGCCTGACGTGTCTGGCCGCGGCGACAACCGCTCGTGCGGCAGGGTCTCCCAGGCCGGGAAGTAGCCGACGACGGTCGGGCTGAGCAGCGAGCCGAGCGCGGCGGCGAGATCCTCGGCCTCGCGAGCGGTCGCGGTCACCGCCACGGTGACGCCGCCGCCGGTCAGCCCCGCGCTCGCCGACCCGGTGTTCACCGGCTCCGTGTTCGCCAGCCCAGCATTCGCCAGCCCAGCATTCGCCAGCCCAGTGTTCGCCAGCACGGTGACCAGCAGGGGTCGGAGCGCGGCCGGCGCGATCAGGTCACCGCCGAGCGCCGGGACCTCGACCGCCTGGTCGAGCGCTTGCCGCAGATCGGGATCGTCAGTGATGACAGGCAGGAGACCGGAGAGGGTCACGTGAGTCCCTACGTAGGCAGCACGAAACGCCCGCAGCCGGGACGCGACGGGCTCCTGGCCTGGTGGCCGGTGCGCCTGACGGGCGCGGCGCGGGATGCCTCTAGCTTACGGCCCGACGGCGGGCAGCCTGGTCAGAACAACGCCCTCGCCGGTCGCGGCGGCGCCCGCCACCAGCGAGCCGCGATCTGACCAGATCCGTTGTACCCTCAGCACTGCCGGGCGGCTGCCGATTCAGGCGGTCGCAACGGCGCCGCGCACGCCACGGCGACCCCAAGCCGGTGCGATGGCGACCCCTAGCCCGGGGCCATGGCGACCACTAGCGCCAGATGGCGACCACTCGGTGGGTCAAAGACCGTAAAACGGTCGGAGATTGTGCCGTCAGCGGTCGCCATCGGTCGTGACCGGTCGCCACTGGTCGTCACTGGTCGCCATGGGCCGCTGACGCGGTCGCGACTGGTGACCGCAGCCGCCAGGGGTGGGAGGGAGGCAGGGGACGTGGCAGCCGAGCACGTGGGGGCCGAGCTGAGCTCGGTACCGACGTGCCCGCTTACGCCGACTCAGCTCGGTGATCTCGAGCTGCTGTTGTCGGGCGCGTTCGCCCCGCTCACCGGGTTCATGACGGCCGCCGACGTCGACGCTGTGGTCAGCTCGTGGCGGCTTGCCGACGGCACGCCGTTCCCGGCGGTGGTCACGCTCGACGTGCCCGCGGCCGGGGCACCTGACCAGACCGTCGACGGCCAGGACCGGCTGTTGCTCGCCGACCCCGAGGGCACGCCCATCGCCCTGCTCACGATCCGGGAGCGGACGGGGCTCGGGCCCGGCCCGCAGGCCGGACTGATCCGGCTGGCCGGTCAGGTGACAGCGACCCGGCCCCCCGAGCACGGCCCGTTCCGCCGCCTGATGCTGACGCCGGCGGAGGCCAGGACCAGGCTCGGCGAGGGGCCGGTGCTAGCGTTCGCAACCCGTGCGCCGCTCGGCAGCAGGCAGATCGGCCAGCTCCGGCACCGGGCCGGCCAGCTGGGTGCGCGCATCCTCATCCTGCCGTTGGTCAGCGGGCACCCTGAGGTGGTCGGCACGCCGCAGGCCCTGATCCGGGCGGTGCTCGCGGCTACCCCGAGCCTGCCCCCGAGCTCGCTGGTTGTCCCGGTGCCGCTGCCGCCGCGCCCGGACGTCTCAAGCCCGGCGGGCCGGGCCGCCGAGCTCGCCCTACGGGCGCGCGTCGCCGCGGCATACGGCGCCACCCAGCTGATGGCCCACGGGGCCGCGCCGAACGCCGCGGGCCTGCCCGGCGGCGCTGACCTGAGCGCCAGCGCGGCGATTCCCATCCTGCCGTCCGGCGACTGGGCATACGACCCGGCTACTGAGGTCTGGCGGCCGCACGCCCTCATCGCACCGGGGACCGAGCGCGAGGACCTGTCCGCCGATCAGCTCGGCGACCTCCTCGACGCGGGCACCGAGATCCCGCCCTGGGTAGCCCCGGCGGCTGTCGCGCGCGAGCTGCGCCGGGTGCGGCGGCCACGGTCCGAGCGCGGCCTCGTGCTGTTCCTGACCGGTCTGTCGGGATCCGGTAAGTCGACCATCGCCAGGGATCTCGCCGACGTGCTGGCCGAGCGTGGGGACCGGCAGGTGTCGCTGCTCGACGGCGATCTGGTCCGGCAGCTGCTGTCGGCAGGACTAACGTTCTCCCGTGCCGACCGCGACCTGAACATCGCCAGGATCGGTTTCGTGGCGGCCGAGGTGGCGCGGCACGGCGGCATCGCCATCTGCGCTCCGATCGCCCCCTTCGCGGCGGCCCGCGCGCGGGTGCGCCAGCAGGTCAGCGACGTCGGCGACTTCTTCCTGATCCACGTGGCGACGCCGGTCGAGGTGTGCGAAGCGCGTGACCGCAAGGGCCTGTACGCCAAGGCCAGGGCCGGTCTCATCGACCAGTTCACCGGCGTTACCGATCCTTACGAGGAGCCGACCGACGCCGAGCTGGTCATCGACACCTCGACCGTGAGCAGGCCGGACGCGGTGCAGAGGCTGCTGTCGATGCTGACTACCGGAGGCTGGCTTGCTGACCAGCCTGCCATCGGCCGCTGATGCGGCCGGGCCGGCTCAGTCGGTGTCCTCGGCCCTGGTGCCCTCGTCAAGCCTGGCGTGGAAGCCATCGACGCGGCGCGTCAGAGACGCCGACATCCGGTCGCGCAGCTTCGATAGCACCGGCACGCTGAGGATCGAGCTGATGATCAGCGCCAGCACGAGCAGCGTGAGGCCGTGCACTCCGAACAGCGCGAGCACCAGCGCCGTTGCGAAGAACAGCAGGACCCGCAGCAGGGTGTAAGACAACGTCGCGCGCATGACACCAGCAGCCTAGTGCACGGGCACGGCGACGCCGTTGCGAGGCGGGCGGAAGGGGTGCACGACAGCTTTGTTGGAGATGATCTTGCCCGAGCCTGGTGACCTTCGGGTCTGAGTCGCGGTGTCTGTCAGATGGCTGCCCGAAGCCCGGCGAAGCGGCTAGTGGCAGCTGGCCAGAGCT
>JBOHCP010000079.1:0-12041 GCA_050698875.1 Streptosporangiaceae bacterium
CTACGCATCGAAGGACCAGCTGCTGTACCTGGTGGTCAGGGACATCCACCGGCAGGTGGATGAGCAGCTAGGAGTGCTGCTCAGCGCCGCCGGCGCGGCGGACGATCCTGCGGCGCAGCTCACCGCGGCAGTGAAGTTCCTCGTCTCGCACACCTCGGGATACAAGAAGCGGTCCCGGGTAGCGAACCGGGAATTCACCCTGCTCACCGGATCTCGCCGCGAGGAAGTCAGGACACTGCGCCGGCAGGTTCGCGACCGGTTCGCTGAGGTAATCCTCGCGGGCGCCCGGAAGGGCCAGTTCCATCTTGTCGGCGGCGACGATGTCGGCGCAGCCACGCTGCACGCTGCCACGATCACGACCATGTGCGTGCGGATCAGTGCGTCGACGCTGGGAAGCTACCCGCTGACCGCGGGCGACCTGCAGGACCTTCACGCGGAGCTTGCCCTGCGGATGGTCGGTGCGCGGCGCGGAGACTGACCGCGACGCGGCCGAGTCAGCGGCCAACGCGACAGGACTGATCGGCTCATGGGGTGGCCCGGTGGTACTGCTCCGGCGATAGCAACGCGGCACCCATGGGGCAATCCGGCTGGGTGAGTCAGTCGTCGGCGCCCGGCAGGCGGCCAGCTCACCGGATGCGGCGCCCCATCTCCTTGGTCGAGTAGCCGCCGAGCCCGGTGACCGCGGTCTGGAACCGGTCGGACCGCAGCAGCGACCAGAGCGGCGCGAGCAGCGGGCTGTCCATCGCGGTCGCCGCAACGACCAGGTCGTAAGGCTCCCGGGTCACCGGCACAAAGCCCAGCCCGAAGGCGCGGGCGGCGGCCATGATGCCGAGGCCGGCGTCGCAGCGGCCGGCGGCGATCGCCGCCGCGACGGCGAGATGGGTGGGCTCCTCGCGGGCATATCCGTCGATGGCCTCCGGGCTGATCCCCAGCCGGCCAAGCTCGTAGTCGAGCAGCACCCTGGTGCCGGCGCCGCGCTGGCGGTTGACGTAGCGCACGCCGGACCTGGCCAGGTCGCCGATTCCCGCCAGCCCGAGCGGGTTACCGGGCGCGACGATCAGGCCCTGGTCACGGTGCACGAGCCGGACGACGGCGGCGCTGGCGCCGCCGAGCACCCGGTCGACGTACGGCAGCGTGTACTCGCCGGTGGCCGGGTCGAGCAGGTGCGATCCAGCGAGATGGCACAGCCCATCGCGCAGCGCCACGAGTCCGCCAAGCGATCCGACGTTGGACGATGCCAGCGTGGCGAGCGGGTTGTCGGCGCGCAGCGCCGAGGCGGCGAGATCGAGAACCAGGTCATGGGACCCGATCGCGACGATCGTGCCGGCAATTTCGTCAATGCCCCGAAGCAGCTCGACCTGGACTTCCTCGCCCGCGTGATGGCCTTCCTGCCCGGCCGGGACTATCAGCAGCCCGTCCGCGCGAACTAGCGAGGTGAGCACCCCCGCTCCCCTGGGCAGCGGCGAGGCAACAGTCGTTCCGCCAACAACCCCGAGCCGCACGCGTACCCAGTCGTCCATGCCAAGCGGCGAGGCGAGCTTGCGCGCGAGCCGGGCCGGGATCCGCGGCCGGGCGCGCGGCGGCGCCCCGGCCAGCTCGGCCAGCAGCGGCTCGGCGAAGATGTCGAAGGTGAGCGCGGCGGACACCGGGTAGCCAGGAGCTCCGAGGACAGGTGTCTGGTCGACGGTGCCAAGCACCACGGGGTGACCCGGCCGGACCGCGACCCCGTGCACGGCGAGGGTCCCCAGCCCGGCCACGACCGTCGCGGTGTAGTCGTCCCGGCCGGCGCTGGAGCCGGCCACGATGATCAGCAGGTCGCAGTCGGCGACCGCGGCCTTGACGACGCCGGCAATGCGATCCGGATCGTCCGGCTCGACAGGCAGGCAGCGCGCCTCGCAGCCGGCCTCGCGCGCCTGGGTGGCCAGCATGACCGAGTTAGTGTCCAGGATCTCGCCGGGGCCGGTCGTGGTGCCGATCGGGCGTACCTCGTCGCCGGTCGGCAGGATGGTCACCTGCGCCCGCCGCCGCACGACCAGGTGCGTCGCGCCCGCCGCCGCCGCCGCGGCGATGTCCGCGGCCCGCAGCCGGTGACCCTCGGGGAGCAGCAACTCGCCGGCGCTGACGTCCTCGCCGATCGACCGCACGTGCTGATAGGGCGGGACGGCCGCGAGGAGTTCGGCGGTGTGGCCGATGTAGTGGACGTACTCGCGCATGACGACCGCATCACGCCCACCGGGCATAGGGTCGCCGGTGTCGACGACGTCATATGCGTCGCGCGCGAGGTGAACTGGCGTCGTCTCGCTCGCTCGGAGGGTGTCAGCGGCGCGCACCGCGATCCCGTCCATGCCGGCCGCGTCGAACGGGGGCGAGGACCGGGTGGCCCACACTGGCTCCGCGGTGACCAGGCCCGCCGCGTCCGCCACCGGCACCCGGATGACCGGCAGCCGGGCCGGGCAGCCCGTGGCGTCACGGGCGGCGCGCCACGCGTGCAGCGCGCGGGCCGCCGGGACATCCTTGATGAACGGGCTGTTCGCCATGACCGGATTAACGATAGAGGGTGACGTCGACCTCGGTGCCCGCGTCCAGGCCGGTTGCCTCCTCGGGGATGATCAGGAAGCCGTCGGCGGCCGTGAGCACGGACAACAGGGCGGACAGGCCGAACAGCGGGATCGCGGTGCCGTCGGCGACCCGGACCTGGACGACGTCGAGTCGCCCGGTCGCGGACGGCAGATCACGGGCGAGCCTGACCCGCACGGTCGGCTCCGAGGGCGGCGCGTTGCAGCCGCCGATCAGGCGCACCAGCGGGACGCCGAGCAGCCGGAAGACGACAAGCGCCGAGCGCGGGTTGCCCGGCAGGCCGACCACGGGCACGCCACCGCAGTCGGCGAGCAGCGTGGGCTTGCCGGGCTTGATCGCCAGGCCGTGGCACCAGATGCCCGGCTCGCCGAGGCGAGCCACTACGCCCGCCGTTTCGTCCCGCGCGCCGACCGAAGACCCGGCCGAGATGACGATCATGTCGCTTGTCGGGAACGCGGCGCGCAGCCCCGCCTCGAGCGCCGCCGGATCGTCGGGCACGATGCCGGCGCTGACCGGCTCGCCGCCCGACTCCGTGACCATGGCCCCGAGGGCCGCGGCCGTCGCGTCGCGGACCTGGCCCGGCCGCAGCACCGGTGTTTCCGGCGGCACCACCTCGTCCCCGGTGGAGAAGATGGTCACCCTGGGCCGGGCGCGCACCGCCACCGCGGTGATGCCCGCGGCGCTCAGCATGCCGAGGTCCTGCGGCCGCAGCGGCCGGCCTGCCGGGACCAGCTCGGCACCCTGCGCCGCGTCCTCATCGGCGCGCACCAGCCCTTCGCCCGGCGCGACGGGCCGCACGACCTCGATCGTGCCGGTCATGGCCTGCTGGGTGTACTCGATCATGACCACGGCATCCGCGCCCGCAGGCAGTACGCCGCCGGTCGGCATGCTCACCGCCGTGCCGGGGACGACCGCATCCTGCGGCTCGGTCCCCATCAGCACGGCGCCGGTGACCTGAAGGTAGCCGGGCAGGCCCTCGGACACGCCGTAGGTGTCCGCCGCCCTGACCGCGTATCCGTCTACGGTCGAGCGAGCGAACCCGGGCAGCGAGTGCGGCGCGGTGACTGGCTCGGCCGGTACCCGGCCGAGGGCGGCCGTGACGGGTACCGTCTCCGTGGGGGTTCGCCGGTCCGGCCGGAACCCGGCCAGGGCCTCGCCGACCGTGCGGGTCGTGAAGAACTCCCGGCCGGTCTCAGCCGTCGTGACCACTCTCCTAACCGGACGGCTCCGTCAGGCTGCTGTCGCCCGGGCTGCTGCCATTCGGGCTGCTGCCATTCCGGCTTGAGCCGTTCGGGCTGCTCCTTGGGGCGGCCGCCAGCCGCAGAACGCTCGCCACCGGGCCGAGTGCCACCTGGCCGAGGCCGCAGATCGATGTCCGGCGCATGACCATGTCGAGTTCGCCGATGTGCGCGTCCACGTCGACAGGGCCGCCGCCGTCCGCCAGCACAAAGGACAGCAGGGCGTGCGCCTTCGACGAGCCGACGCGGCACGGCACGCACTTGCCGCAGGACTCGTCGCGGAAGAACCGCAGGACGTTCACGGCAGCGGCGAGCAGGTCCGTGCCCTCGGCCATGACCACCAGCGCGCCGGACCCGAGCATGGATCCGGCCTCCCCGACGGAGCCGAAGTCGAGTTCCACGTCGAGCTGGCCGGGGCCGAGGAAGTTAGATGACGCGCCGCCGGGCTGGATGGCGCCGACCGGCCTGCCGCCCGATACCCCGCCGGCCAGGTCAAGCAGTTCCCGCGCGGTGGTTCCCATGGGCACGCAGTACACGCCGGGGCGCTCCACGTGGCCGGAGACGGCGAAGAACTTGAGCCCGGCGTGGTCCCCAGTGCCCTGCTCGTTCCACCAGCCCGCACCGCGCAGCGCGATGATCGGGACGTGCGCGAACGTCTCGACCGAGTTCATCAGCGTCGGCTTGCCGTGCAGGCCGTAGGTGGCAGGGAACGGCGGCTTGTTCCGAGGCTCGCCGCGGTGCCCTTCCATGCACTCGATCAGCGCCGACTCCTCGCCGAGGATGTAGCCGCCGGGCGAGGTGAACACCTCCACCGACAGCCGCCGGCCCGGGCCGGCGGCGTCCGGCCCGGTAAGCCCGGCCGCACGCAGCACGTCAAGCTCCCGGCGGATCACCGCCTCCTCGGGTCCGTATTCGTGCCTGATGAACACCCAGCCTTCCTCTGCGCCCACCGCGAGCATGCCGAGCAGCATGCCCTCAAGCACTAGATGCGGCTGGGTGGCGAGGATCTCCCGGTCCTTGAACGTGCCCGGCTCGGACTCGTCGGCGTTGCAGATCACGTATTTGGGCGCGGTGTCTTGCGCGGCGACCAGACTCCACTTGCGACCGGTTGGGAACCCGGCCCCGCCCATCCCGCGCAGCCCGGCGTCGCTGAGCTCGGTGATGATCTGCGCCGTGTCCAGATCGCCAGCCAGCACCGAGCGCAGCACGCCATACCGGTCCTCGGGCGCCGGGTACGGGTCGTTCGGCCACCGTGCTGCCGCGGACGTCGCCGCCGGCGCGGCGTGCTGACGAGCCCGATGCGACTCGCCATCGCGCTGGTCCGCCTCGCGCGCCGCCTCAACCGCGCCATCGGCGCCGGCCAGCGGGACCGGAGCCTCGTTGACGGTGCACGCGGGGGCGATGTCGCAGCGGCCGAGGCAGGATCCCTCGACGATCGAGACGTCGGCGGCCTGCCCGTACCGGTCGCGCAGCGCGGCGATCTGGTCGTCAGCTCCGCGCAGCCAGCACGACAGGTCATGGCAGACGCGCAGCTCCACGCCATCCGGCGGCGCGGTCTTGAAGTGCGGATAGAACGAGATCAGGCCCTCGATCTCGTACAGCGGCCGGTGCACGTCGCGCGCGAGTGCTACCAGTTCCTCGCGGGGCAGCCAGCCGGCCCTGTCCTGAATGGCGGTCAGCGCCGGGATCAGGCTGGGGCCGGGGAACCTGCCGGCCCGGGCCTCGACGCCGGGGACGCGGGCTGGCGCGTCAGCCATTGGCCCGCGCCTCGTCGGCCTGCTCGCCGGCCAGGGCCTGCGGAGGCTGCTCGACGCGCACGATCCGCACCGCGCAGAACTTGAACTCGGGAATCTTGCCGACCGGGTCGATCTCGTCGATGGTCAGCAGGTTCGCCGCCGCCTCGCGGAAGTGGAACGGGATGAAGCAGTTCCCGCGGCCCTCCCGGTACGAGGCCTTGACGGCCAGCTCGATGGTGCCGCGGCGCGAGCTGACCCGGGCCATGTCGCTGTCGGCCAGGCCGAGGGACGCCGCGTCCTCGGGGTGCATATAGACCTGCGCCCGCGGGGCGATCGCGTCGAGCGCATACGACCGCCTGGTCATCGATCCGGTGTGCCAGTGCTCCAGCAGCCGGCCGGTGTTGAGCACGAACGGGTAGTCGTCGTCCGGCAGCTCCTTGGCGGGCAGCCACTCGGCCGGCACCAGATGCGCCAGGCCATCGTTAGTGTTGAACTTCTCGCCGAACATCACCACGGTCCCGTCGCTGTGCTCCGGGTCCGGGTTCGGGTAGAGCTTGCCGGTCAGCCCGAGGTTGTCGTAGCTCAGGTTCTCGTAGCTCGGGATGACCGAGACCAACTCATCGAAGATCTCCCGCGGCGAGTCGTAGTGCCAGTCAAGCCCGATCCGGTTGGCGATGTCCTGGACCACCTCCCAGTCGACTCGTGCCTGGCCAGGCTTGTCCAGCACCTTGTGGCCGAGCTGCACCCGACGGTCGGTGTTGGTGTAGGTCCCGTCCTTCTCCAGGTAGGAGGAGGCCGGCAGGATCACGTCGGCGAATTCGGCGGTCTCGGTGAGGAAGATGTCCTGCACCACGAGGAACTCCAGCGCCGACAGCGCCTTGCGCACCTTATTGATGTTCGGGTCGGACAGGAACGGGTTCTCGCCCAGCATGTACATGCCACGCACGCCTCCCTTGAGCGCCGAGCCGATGATCTCGGTGACCGTCAGCCCCCGCTTCGGGTCCAGGTCGCTGCTGCCCCAGGCCGCCTCGAACCTAGCCTTGACCTCAGGGTCGTCGGACTGCTGGTAGTCCGGATAGAACATCGGGATCAGGCCCATGTCCGACGCGCCCTGCACGTTGTTCTGGCCGCGCAGCGGGTGCAGGCCGGCACCCTGCTTGCCGACGTTCCCGGTGATCGAGCACATCGCGATCAGGCAGCGGGCGTTGTCGGTCCCTGTGGTGTGCTGAGAGATGCCCATTCCCCAGAAGATGATGCCGGCCTTTGCCTCCCCCCACGCCGTGGCCACCCGCCGGATCACGCTCGCGGGCACGCCCGTGATCTGCTCGGCCCGCTCCGGCGGGTAGTTCGCAACCGTGTCCTTGAGAGCCTCGTAGTTGGACGTCCGGTTTGCGACGAAGTCGTGGTCGATCAGGTCGAGCCGGATCAGCTCGTGCATCAAGCCGTTGTAGAACGCCACGTCCGTGCCGGGCTTGAGCTGGCAGTAAATGTCGGCGTGGTCAGCCATCTTGTCGGCGCGCGGGTCCACGTAGATGATCGTCGTGCCGTTGCGCCTGGCTTGCTTGAAGAAGCTCGACGCCACCGGGTGGTTGGAGGTCGAGTTACTTCCGGTGACGATCGCCACGTCGGCGTTGACGATGTCGCCGTAGGTGGTGGATACCGCGCCTGAGCCGATCCCCTCGAACAGCGCGGCCACGCTCGAGGCGTGGCAGAGCCGCGTGCAGTGGTCGACGTTGTTGGTGTGGAAGCCGGTCCTGATCAGCTTCTGGAACAGGTAGGCCTCCTCATTCGAGCACTTCGCCGACCCGAAGCCGGCGATCGCAGCAGGGCCTCCGATCGCGTGGATCTCGGTCAGCCGGCGCGCCACCAGGTCGAGGGCCTCCCCCCAGCTGGCCTCGCGGAAGTGCGGCAGCACCTCGGCGTAGTCCACCAGGCCGCCGGGCTTCCGCCCCTTGCCCTTGCCCCTGCCGTTGCCGTTGCTGCCGTTGCCGACACTGCCGTTGCCGGTACCGGCGTTAGCGCCCGCGACGTCGTCGTTCGCGGCGCCAGCCATCTCGCCCCGGACGTCAGCCGACAGCGGGCCCTTCGGATAAGACTCCTCGCGCCGGATCAGCGGGACCGTGAGCCGCTCCGGCGAGGCCGCGTAGTCCCAGCCGTACCGGCCCTTCACGCACAGGCGGCCCTGCGAGCCGGGCTGCTCGCGACCGTCGGCGTACGCGATCGCGCCCCGCTCCCGGTCTACGTAGTAGGTCAGCGTGCAGCCCACGCCGCAGTACGGGCAGACCGTGTCCACCGCGTCGAGCTCGGTGCGCGGCCGGACTGGCACGTCGTGGATGGACTTGTTGGTCAGCGCGCCCGTCGGGCAGGCCGCCACGCACTCCCCGCAGGACACGCAGGACGAGTCTGCCATCAGGTCGTTGAGGTCGAACGCGATCCGGGTGCTATAGCCCTTGCCGCTCCGGCCGATGACGTCATTGCCCTGGATGTCGTCACAGGCGCGCACGCAGCGGTCACACAGGATGCACGCATCGTGGTCAACGCTGATCACCGGGCTGGAGGTGTCGGTACCCCGCCCGGAGCCCGACGGCAGCCCGCTCTGCTTCGTTACCCCGTATCGGTCGGCGAGGGAAAGCAGCTCGTTGTCACCGGTCGTGGTCTGCTTAGGGTCACGTTCCCGGTCCGGCTGGTCGGCCAGCAGCAGCTCGATGAGGCCAGCACGGCTGCGCTCCACCTCCGGGCTGGAGGTCGTCACCCGCAAGCCGTCTTCGCAGGCACGGACGCACGAGGCCGCGAATGCGGGCGCGCCGACATCGACGACGCACAATCGGCAGACACCCACTGGGTCGTAGCGTTCGTCGTGACACAGAACCGGGATGTCGATGCCCGCTGCCTTGGCCGCGGCCCAGATGGTGGTGCCCTCGGCGGCGGTGACTTCGTGCCCGTCGATCGTCAGCGTGACGGTTCGAGTGCGTTCTTCGGCAGTAATGGCCATGTCAACGAGTATCCGCCGTATTGGCCCACGTAATCAATGTGTCTATCCCCAATCTATCGCGACCCGATATGTCAGTCCAGGCGCAAGTCAGCGAGCTCGGCGGCATCCGGGCGTCCCTGTCCGTCGAGCCCGCGGGCCGCGTAGTAGCCATCGATCATGGCGCGCAGCCGGCCAGGCGTCAGTGCGGCCACGCGGCCTGAGGCGAGCTCAATCGGCTCGGACAGCAGTCGCTCCGGCAGCCAGTCGTCCGCTGGCCGCCAGCCCTCCCGGAGGTTGAACAGGCGCTTTGCGAGCACGATGCGGCGCGCCGTGCGGCGCAGCTCGGCTGCCGTCATATCCCAGCCCGTCACCGCCGAGAGCAGCCCGGCCCACTCGGCGAACGGGTCGGTGAAGACCCCGCGCAGGAACTTGCACAAGATCATCGAATCCATCACGGCGGCCCGGTCCTCGGTCTCCACGGCGGCGGTCACGTGCGCCGAGCCGCCATCGAGCCGGTCGAGCTCACCGGACAGGTCGGCCTCGTAGGCCCCGGACCTGTTGTGATCCGCGCCCCGTGCGTTCACGGCCAGGCCGAGCGCCATCGCGTGCAGCGATCGCGGCTCGTAGCCTGGCATCTCCAGTCCCTTGACGTGCGGCGCGAACGCGGCGGAGCCGCCGCCAACTCGGTCCGCCGCCCGCCGCGAGCCCTCCGCGAGCAGCTCGCCCAGGCCGGACCTGGCGCCGATCTCCGCCAGCACTCGCAGCAGGGCGGCCGGGTCGCCAAACCGGAGCCATGGCGCGTCGATCAGGCCACGCTCGACGCATTCCATGGCCCAGGCGATGGTGCCGCCGGCGGAGATGGTGTCTATGCCGAGTTCGTCGCAGCGCGCGCTGGCGGTGAGCACGGCATCCGGGTCGCTCACCCCGCACATGGGGCCGAGCGCGAACACGTTCTCGTACTCGACGCGCACCTTCTTGCCGCCGCGCGCGGCGTAGATGTGCTCGCAGCCGATCGTGCACGACGCGCAGCTATTCCGGGCGACCTTCCGCAGCTCCGCGAGGTGCTCCGCCGCCAGGAGCGGCGCACCCTCGAAGCTGGCTGCCTGAAAGTTCCTCGTGGGGAGGGTGGAGATCGCGTTGAAGGCGAGCAGGTTCGCCAGCGTGCCCAGCTCGCGGTACTTGGCGGTAGCCGGGCCGAACGAGCGCGCGCGCAGATCGCGAGCGGCGGCCAGCACGGCCTCCGGATCCGCCGGCGGGACCTTGCGTTCGGCGGCGCGCACCGCCACAGCCTTGATCCGCTTACCGCCGAGCACCGCGCCGAGGCCGCCGCGCCCGGCGTGCCGTCCGTCGTGGGAGATCGTCGCGTACCGGACGCCACGCTCGCCCGCCGGGCCGATCGCCCCGACCCGCCAGCCCCTGCCCAGCGTCTCCCGCAGCCGGCTCGCCGTGTCTGCCGCACTCAGGCCCGCCAGCTCCGCCGCTGCCTCGAATCGGGCACCGTCGCCGTCCACGAGCAGCACGGACAGCTCGCTGCGCTCACCGCGCACCACGATCGCGTCGTGCCCGGTGAGCTTCCCGGCGATCGCGAAGTGGCTTGAGGCCAGCGCGTCCGTCAGCATGCCGGTCAGCGGGGACTTGGCCACGACCGCGAACTTGGCGCTGGTCGTCAGCGAGGTCCCGACGAGCGGGGAGAACACGAATGCCAGCGGTGCCTCCGCGGCCAGCGGGTCGACGCCAGGCGGGGCCAGCCTGTGCAGGAGCCACGCGCCCAGGCCGGCACCGCCGAGGTAAGCGCGCAGCACCTTAGCTGGCAGTGGCAGCGCGTGTGCCGTGCCAGCGCTGGCGTCCACCACGAGCGCCTGGCCGAAGTATCCGCCGACCGTCATGGCGTCAGCCGCCCGCGTCGGCGGACAGGAAGAACACCGTGTCACCCGCGGCGAGCGGCATCTGCCCGTCCCTAGTGATCCGGTCGCCGTTCAGTGCCGCGGTCACATGCCTGCCGAGGGCGACGCCGGCCGCCGTCGCCGCCTCGGCCACGGTAGCCGCGCGCACCTGTTCCGGGCGGCGGCGGCCATTGGCCAGCACGCCGAAGCGCTGGATTGTCACCTCGGGCGCGGGCCGGGCCCTGGCCGCCTGATAGTCCGCCGGCTCGTTCACGTTGACGACCGAATCCAGCGCGGGATCGAGCGCGGCCAGCACCGGGTCGGCGCGCAGCGCGGCCTCGTCGAGCATGGCAACCGTGCACTCCTCGAACAGGAAGGCTGGCTTCAGTCGCCCGTCCCGTACCAGCCGCTGCGCGGCCGGCGCCAGCGCCGTGCGATAGGAGGCTGCCAGCGGCTGCCGGAAGCCGCGTGCCACCGGCAGGCCGACGTCCGCCCCGTCCGCGGCCGCCCGCAGCACCCGCCGGACAAACGCCGGATGCAGAAACGGCAGATCAGTGGAGCTGACGAACGCGATCTGCGCCCGATCGGCGAGCGCCGCTAGCCCGGCGGCGATCCCCTGCACCGGCCCCTGGCCCTCGGCAGGATCGTCCACTACCTCGGTGTCCGGCGGCAGCGCCGGTAGCTCCTGGCCCGGAGCGCGGACCACGACGACGGGACCGTCGCAAGCGCGGCCGATGATGGCGACGGTGCGCCACAGCAGCGTCGAGCCGTGCCATTCCAGGGCCGCCTTCGGCGAGCCCATCCGGGATGACCGCCCGCCGGCCAGCACCACGCCCGCGGCCTTTGCCATGACTTCATGCTAGGTCGTGTTTCGCATGCACAGCGCACTCGAACGAGACGAAATGCTCCGGCCGGATCGCGTGGCGGCACCGCGCGTACGCTCCTGGCGGCGGCAAGACGAATCAGAAGGTGACACCGGCTGGCCGGGGCGGTGCCACGCCGTGTGCGGCCGCTCACCGTGCGTGCTGGCGGGCAGGCCGACGACCCGGCTCATCGCTCTCCGTTCCCCGCTGTCGAGTCGGGCGGCTCGCGCATAGTCCTCCGATCATCGGGCAGCCGCCGGGTGACGCCCTCCCGGTCGAGCCACTCCAGCAGCGGGATCACGACCCGCCGGCTCGACCCCAGGGCCTGCCGGGCCACCGACACGGTGAACGGCTGCGCCAGGGCCGCCAGTACCTTGGCCGCGCGAGCCCCGGCGTCGGCCGGCAGGACCACGTTGCCAGGCAAGCGGCGTACCAGGCCGGCCCGCTCGGCGGCCGCCACGGCCCTGGTGTCGAGTCCGAGCTGCCGCAGCCGCTCACTGTCCGGCGCGTTGAACGGGGCCTTGGCCAGGTCCGCCAGCAGGGTGGTCACCGCCGCAGCCAGCCGGGACGGAAGGCCGGCCATACCGGCCGGCGCGCCCGCAGGAGGCGAGTCGAGCTCGGCCGCTCCGGCGCCGCGCGGCCGATCTGGCTGCCCTGGCGCCGGAGCCCGCGCGGGCAGCAGGTAACCGGCGCGCAGCTCGACTAGCTCGTCCGGATCCGCGCCGACCCGCCAGGCGGCGAGGGCCTCGACGAGGCCGCGATCGGGCAGGCCG
>JBOHCP010000080.1:0-12040 GCA_050698875.1 Streptosporangiaceae bacterium
GCCCCGGCCCGACCGCCTGCAGCTCGCGGGGCGGCCTCGCCGCGGTCTCGGCGTGCGTGTCGTGCACGTACTTGCTGCCGCGCAGCAGGGAGGCTGCCGCCGCGACGAGGCAGGCAGCGATCGCGAAGTCGAACGCGATCGACAAGCCGTGCTCGAAGGGCGCCGAGATCAGCGACGGGAAGAACGTGTGCCCGGTCAGGAAGGCAGCGTGGCTCGCCGGCAGCTTGCTGATCGCGGGCCCGAGCAGCGTCCGCACCGGGTTGTAGCCGAGCAGCGCGGCGAACATGATCGACACCGGCGGCAGCGCGGCGATCCGGGCGGCGTCGGCGCGCGGCAGGCCCTGCGCGATGAGGCCGTGGCTGAGCGCGGACGGCAGCGACCCGGCCAGGCCGAGAATGATCAGCGTGAAGAAGATGCCGATGGACAGCACCATGGCTGAGTTCTGGAACGTCGCGCTCATGCCGGCCCCGACGCCACGGCGCTCTGGCGGCAGGCTGTTCATGATCCCGGCCCTGTTGGGCGACGCGAACAGGCCCATGCCGACGCCGTTGAGCAGCAGAATCACCGCGAACTGCCAGTAGGCGAAGTTGATCGGCAGCAGTTCGAGCAGGACGAACGAGGCGGCCGCGAGCACCATGCCGCCGGTCGCGAACGGCCGGGCACCGAACCGGTCGGACAGCCAGCCTGACACCGGGCCGGCGGCGAGGAAGCCGACGGTCAGCGGCAGCATGGCGATGCCCGCCCATAGCGGCGTCTGGCTGAAGCCGTAGCCGTGGATAGGCAGGTAGATGCCCTGCAGCCAGATGATGAGGGTGAACATCAGCCCGCCGCGGCCGAGCCCGGACAGCAGGCTGGCCATGTTGCCGGCGGTGAACGGGCGGATCCGGAACAGCTTGAGGTGGAACATGGGCTCGGCGACCGTGGTCTCGATGACGCAGAACACCGCGAGGACCGCCAGCCCGCCGAAGATGAGGGTGAGCACCAGCGGGCTCGTCCAGCCCATGGTGTGCCCGCCGTAGGGCTGGATTCCGTAGGTGATGCCGACCAGGATCGCGATCAGGCCGGCCGCGAAGGTGAGATTGCCCGCCCAGTCCAGCCCGGCCGGCTTGCGGATGCCCCGCTCTTCTAGCTTCAGGTAGGACCAGATGGTGCCGAGCACGCCGAACGGGACCGAGACGAGGAAGACGTACCGCCAGTTGAGCGGGCCGAGCACACCGCCGAGCACGAGGCCGAAGAACGCGCCCGCGATGCCGGCGACCTGGTTCAGCCCGAGGGCAAGGCCGCGCTCGCTCGGCGGGAATGCGTCGGTGAGGATCGCGCTCGAGTTCGCCATCAGCATCGCGCCGCCGACGCCCTGCATGATGCGCATGCAGATGAGCCACCAGGCTGCGGCCGTGCCGTGCATCCAGGTCAGCGACAGCAGAATGGAGAAGGCCGCGAACACCGCGAAGCCGAGGTTGTACATCCGGACCCGGCCGAACATGTCACCGAGCCGGCCGAAGCTGACCACGAGCACGGCGGTGACGACGAGGTATCCCATCAGCAGCCACAGCAGCAGGCCGGTGTTACCGGGCTGGAGCGGGTTGACGCCGATGCCGCGGAAGATGTCCGGCAGCGCGATCAGCATGACCGAACTGTTGATGGTGGCCATGAGCATGCCGAGCGTCGTGTTCGACAGCGCGATCCACTTGTAGTGGACCCCCCCGCGACCGCCGCCTGGGGAGTGGCCCGCCTCGGCTGGTTGCATTGCGGACGTCCGCAGCAAGCCGGGCAGCATGATCAACCTCCGCTGAGATTCCAGGTAGTTGCTTGCTGCTAACTAACTACTGTCGGGAGGTATTCCCGGCCGGGTCGCGGCGAGGGCGGCCGGCCAGCCAGGCCCCGTTCCGGTCTCCTGCTGGCAGGCACAAACGGCCACGCCGGCACCTGCGCCGGCGGGGCCGCCTCGGTAGTGGCCGGGCTTCAGGCCGACGTCAGACCGCAAAACGGGCACGGCACGCCGGTGAGCGTGCGGAGCGGGCACGGGATTCCCTGCCCGCCGGTGTGCGCCATGATCATGGGGTAGACGGAACCGACCAGGCGTACGCCAAGACCGGCCACGGTGACGTGCTCGGACAGCGCCCCTGACCCACGCGGATTCGTTAGCCCCAGCCGATCCGGCGTGACGGCGATCGACGTGCCTAGGTGATCGCTGGGGCGAGGGAGGCGATCCCCCTGGCTGCCCGGTGCGACCCGGTGTACCAGGCGAGTCCTATTTCCTCAAGCAGATCGATACACGACCGGGCTGGCCGCGTATAGCCATACACGATGAGCGGAATTGGGCTTCGTTTGACGAGCGCTGTCAACGCCTCGCGTTCGTTCTCCAACCGTGCTGCCGATGACAGGGATGTAACGAGCACGATCCCGTCTACTTCGCCGGACTCCACCAGAATCTCCAGCGCAGGTGCAAACTGTCCTCCTGCAATGAATTGAGCCGTGAGGTCGACCGGGTTGATCGGCGACCCGTACGTGGGCATGTGCTTGGCCAGCTGCGCCTGCGTCGCCGAGCTCAAGATGGGAAGCTGAAGTCCCTCGAGGCGGCAGGCGTCTGATGTCCACACCCCGGCGCCGCCCGAGGTGGTGACGACGGCCACCTTCCGGCCAGCCATCGGCGGACACTTAGATCGGGCCTGAAGAAGGTCGATCAAGACATCGGCGTCGGTGATCAGCTGAATCGCCGGATGGTCGAGCAGCCGGCCGTACTGCTCAGGAGTTCCCGCGTCGTGACGGGTATGCGCGAAGGCTCCCCGCACGCCTGGTTCTGACACCCCAATTTTAATGATCATGAAAATCTTGCCGAGAGCTAGAGCGCGATCCGCGATCGTGCGCATTCGCATCGGTTCCCGGAAGCCCTCTAGCAGCATGACCACTATATTTGTGCGGGGGTCCTCGACTGCCTCGGCCGCGACGTCCAGGATGTCGAGGTCAATTTCATTTCCAGTACTTACGATGTGGTTGAAGCCGATCCCGGCTTCACTTCCCCACTGAGCCACCGCGAAGCCCAGCCCGCCACTTTGTGATAGCACACTGACTCCGCCGGCCTTTAGCGGCAAGCCGCTTTTCTCATAGTCCAGCACCGGGCTGAAAGTCACCGGCGCTTGAGCGGGCAGGCTAGCAAAACCCTCACAATTAGGCCCAAGAACGCGCATGTCGGTGGCTAGTAGATCCCTACGGACCTCCTCAGCCAACTCGAGGCCACTTCCCTGTCCCTCTCCAAATCCCGAGCTAATGACCACGGCCAGCCTTACCCCCGCGGCTGCGCACTCTCGCAGAACCTCCGGAACGAGCCCAGCGGGCACGGCTACCATCGCAACGTCAACTGGCTCAGGCACTTCTCGGATGCTCGGATACGCCCGTTCACCCTGAACAACGGCATGTGAGCGGTTGACCGGGAACACCGCGCCCTGGTAGCCGAGAGCTCGCAACAGACCGAGCGGGCGGCCACCCAGGCCATGGGGGTTAGTCGAAGCGCCAATGATTGCGACAGATTTAGGATCAAAGAGGGCAGCGACTGCCTGGGACTTAACGATGCGAGGCGTCACGCCGTTACCTTTCCATGAGGCCTGCACGTCTCGCGCGGGAGACGGCGGTCTGACCCACGTCCCGAAGATAGCTGTAGGTTCACCGGTGATCCTGTCGCGCCCGGCATGTCCGGGGGTGTTGACGGCCACCACAAGACAGAATTCGAAACGGTTGGCTTCGCGACAGGCATGCGGGTCGGCTCCTACCTTGCCAGCTACAGCCCGGAGGAGCCATGCGCTCATGCCGCTGTCGGTGCGCGTCAGCTCACCCAGTGAGGCGGCCGAAGCCGACGTGTCACGAAGCCATGCAGCGCCAGCTAGTTCACCGGGTGACTATCTACCGCTTGTTCATCGCTAGCCAGGTCGCTCGGTCTGCCACACTTCAAGTTGCGAGCGAAGCCGGGTGCGCCAGTCGGGGTGCCTCGGTGACGTTCGGCAGTAAAGGCGACGTAGCGCCGTTGGGCGGTGTGAGGTGCGCCACGGCGCGAACGGCATTCATTAGCCGCCTGCCGCGCTCGTGACTGGTGATTCGTTCATCCGCCTGCGGCCTCCGGGCGTTCAGCAGCCTGCGACAGGCAAGTCAGGCCAACTGCGGATACAGGGCCCGCAGGAGCGAGGCCTTCGTCGCTCGCGGCGAAGTCCGGGGCTGCTGGAGCCGTGCCGCGTCTGCGACTACGGTGGTGATCGTGCGGGCCGTGCCGTGGTGGGGGGTGGTCTCCTCAGCCGCGGCTCCGGTGCTGATGGCCGGCGGGTGGACAGTTGCCGCCAGGCTGCAGCCGCACTCCTATAACCAGGTGGCCGATACCGTCAGCGCGCTCGCCGCGCCGGGCGCTGCCGACCGGTGGGTGATGACGGCGACGTTCCTGGTGGTTGGCGCCTGTGACGTTATCACCGGGCTTGCGCTACGGCCGGCGCGCGCACTGGGGCGGCTGATCCTGATTGCCGGGGCCGTGGCGGGCATGCTGGTCGCGGCCAACCCCGAGCATCCTGGAATAAGGTTTCCGCTGCCGCACATGATCTGCGCCGCGGCCGGGTGCGCCGCGGTGGTGACCTGGCCGGCGTGGGCCTGGCGGCGCGGGCCTTCAGTGCCGTGGGGCCTGCGGCCGGTGGTATCGGCGGGTGCCGTCGGCGCGCTGGTGGCCCTGCTGGCCTGGTTCGGAGCGGAGCTGATCACCGCGGGCGGGCAGGCCGGCCTGGCGGAACGCATCTTCGGCGCCGGGCAAGCCTTGTGGCCGCTGGCCGTGGTCGCGTCCTGCCAGTACGCCGCCAGCACGGGCACCAGGTCCAGCCTGAACCGGGCAAGCGCGCCCGTGCCGCGATCCGCGCGTGTAGACCCGCCCGGTGCGCGCAAGTAGCGTTCCACCATGTCCTGCCTGGGTCCGTCATCGGCTGCACGGCGAACCGAGCTGCATGGTCATTCATAGCCGTAGAGCGGCGGAATCTTCCTCACATGCCGCCTCGAGTGTGTTCCATGCTCCGCTGTGGGCATCGGCCAGTTACTCATCAGGCGCGCCGCGGCGGCGGCGCACGACCACAGAGCCGCGCAGCAGGCGCGGCACGGGCGGCAGTGAGCTCGGCATGACCATCCCATTCTCCCATCTGACCGTGAGTATGCGGTCAGATAGTCCTGCCGATCACCGCCAAGATCACGTACCGGGAGCGGCGTGTCGCCACAGGAGTTCAGGCCGGAAGAACCTCCAGCGAACCGGCCCCCAGCCGCCGGCGGGGACCCCTGTCGCGGGACGATGCAGGGACGATGACCCGCGCCCGGCCTGCCAGGCCCGGTTCACGCCAGCACGCGCTGACCGGCCATCACCGCGCCGGGCCCGCTCGAAGTCACCGGCGTCACCCCGAAGCGGCAGCGTCCCGCTCGCCAGGTCAGACGGCAATCGCCAGCGCGCTCACCGCCCGGCCGGAGGAACAGCGGCTGAGCGCTCAGCTGAGACGGCTAAGCAAAAGTGCGAAACTTCACGTATAGCGTCCGCTCGGCGGCTAGATTCGCACGCCGCCGTCCTCGCCGAGTGTCCAGCCGGGATTGTGCGCGACCTCCCATACGTAGCCGTCGGGATCGGCGAAGGCGCCGGACGTACCGCCCCACTCCGCACGGGCGGCCGGGCGCAGCACGGTACCACCTGCCCGTTCGGCCTCGGCCAGTATGGCGCCGACCTCCTCGGGCGAGCGGACGTTGTGGGCGAGCTCGATCCCGGGAGCACCGTGACCGCCGAGCGCTGTCCACAGGCCGAAGACCATACTCCCGACCTGAAAGAAGCAGACCTCATCGTCGGGCTGCTGTGCGTCGTGCCAGCCGAGCGCCTCGTAGAACGAACGGGCTCGGGCAAGATCGGTGACGCCAAGCGTCACGAGGCTGATGCGCTGGTCCACCCAGAGATCATCGCAGACGCAGCCAGCAGCACTCTCATACCACAGCAAGGCGTCAATGCCCTGCTGGCGACGGCTCACGGGGGAGTGGACCAGCCATGAGCGCAGGTCAGCCCGCGATAGTGATCATTTCGCGAAGAAGTGCAGCCCGAGCCATGCCCAGGCGACCAGAATGCCCACCCGCCCGGTCCTGGTGCGCATGACATGGGTGAAGACCCGGCCGAGTGACGGCAGCCGCTCCGGCCTCCGCAGCGCCGCGACCTGCAGCGCGACCGCCGCGGCGAGCACCGACACGTAGCCGATGATGGTCAGGTCGCGGCTGCTCATCGGCCCACCAGCAGCCAGCCCACGAGCAGCCACGCGGCGAGCACGAGCGACCGGCCCGGATGGCTGGCCAGCAACGGGTCCGTCAGCGCGCTGATGGTCGGGTGCGCGTACGAGTCGGTCGTCAGGTGCGGCTGCTGCAGCAGCGAGCTGAGCTCCCAGCCGCCGCCCACGACAACGATCACCGCCCACAGCCAGGACCGCCGCTGCGCCGTGCCGGTCAGCGGCGGGCGGTGCCGCAGCGGACCTTGCCAGCCGATGGCCACGGCCAGGCAGCCCACCGCCACCACGGGGATGGTCGCGGGCCAGGAGAACAGGCTGAACGATCCCACGGAGGCGGCGTAGAGCCCTCCGGCCGCGACAGCGGCCAGGCCCGCCCACGTCCGGCCCCGCCGCCAGGAGAGGCGCCGCCCGGCCCCGCGCGCCGTGGTTGCGGTGGAAGCGGTGGTCGCCACCCGTGCTGTGGCGCCGGGCATGCCGGGCACGTCGGGCACGTCGGGCACGTCGGGCACGTCGGGCACGTCGGGCGGAACGGCCGGGGACCCGCCGCCAGCCTGATGCCCGGCGGTATCCGGGCCGACCGCGCCCAGCCTGGTGCGGGCCGCGTCGAAGACCAGCAGCGACGCGACAGTCAGCATGAGCACGCCATCGAGCGGCTTCCCGCTGATAGCGGTGCACAGCGCGATGAGAAGCAAGACGGCGACCGCCGGCTGGCGAAAACCGGACAGCACGGCCTGGCCAGGCGAAATCGACGTGTCCATAATTGTCGCGGCAAGCTGCTCGTCTCCCGCGTCAGAGGCGGCTTCGGTCACGGGACAAACGTATCGTTACGCGCCCGGATGCGGCGGGAAGTGTGCGCCTTGCGGCGGCCGTCAGGCAGGGCACGATGATCATCTTGGCGGCCGCTGAAGTTTGCCGCGCCTTTCCGCCGGGAAGAATCCATTCAGTTATCGGCTCTATACGCACGGTAATTGGTGCGTGGGTAATACGTCTGGCACTTCCCCGCGGGTGCGCAGGTGTACGGGAGCCGGATCAGCGACAACCACATAACTGTTCCCGTGCGGCCGTGTGCCGATGCCGCTGCCCGGGGAGCCATCCGGCTCTCCGCGCAGTCGGTGCGTAACCGGCCCGGCAGCGTGCCCGAGCTGCGGGGTTTCGGCGCTTTGTGCCGGACCCGGCGGAGCGCGTGATGGTCACGCGGCTCGACACGAGGAGGCAGTACAGATGCGGATCGGCCTGATTGCTCCGCCTTGGGTGCCAGTGCCACCACCGGCCTATGGCGGGACCGAGGTCGTCATCGACAACCTCGCCCGAGGTCTGCAGGACCTCGGCCACGAGGTCCGGCTGTTCACAGTGGGCGAGTCCGAATGCCCGGTCCCGATCGACTTCCTCTACCCGCACCCGATGGCGCCTATCGGTTCAGTAATCCAGGAAACGGCGCACGTGGTCGCGGCGTACAAGTCCCTCGCGGACATGGACATCATCCATGACCACACGTTCCTCGGCCCGCTGATCTCGGGCCTGCGGGGAATGCACAGTCCGCCGGTGGTCACCACCAACCACGGCCCGTTCAGCCAGGAGACGGTGCCGGTGCTGCAGGAGGTCGCCAAGCACACCGGCGTGGTGGCGATCTCGCAGGCGCAGGCCAGGCAGGCCCGCGAGAACGGCGGAACGGTCCCGATCGCCGCGGTGATCCATCACGGCATCGACCTCGAGCTGTACAAACCGGGCCCGGGCGGCGGCGGCTACCTCATGTTCATCGGCCGGATGTCGGCGGACAAGGGCGTCCACCACGCCGTCCGGGTCGCGAAGCAGGCCGGCCGACGGCTCGTGCTGTCGACCAAGATGCGCGAGGAGAAGGAGATCGACTACTTCGAGTCGGAGGTCCGGCCGCTGCTGGACGCCGGTGACGCGGTGCCGTCGGAGATACCGCAGCGGCAGCGGATCGACCTGCTGCGCGGTGCCGACGCGCTGCTCAACCCCATCACCTGGTGCGAGCCATTCGGTCTGGTGATGGCCGAGGCACTGGCGTGCGCCACGCCGGTGCTTGCCTTCGACAACGGCGCTGCGGGAGAAATCATAGAGTCAGGCAGGACCGGGTATCTCTGCCGCGACGAGGCAGAGATGATCACCGCGATTGACAGGGTCGGAGGGATCGACCGTGACCAGTGCCGCGAGTCGGCCGAGCGGCGGTTCTCGCGGCAGCGGATGGCGCGCGACCACGAGCGGCTCTACCGCCGGGTGCTGGAGACCGAGGGCGGCTTCCTGCGCCGTGTCCCGCCCGCGAGCCGCCGGCTCGTCAGCGCCTAGCACGCACGATGTGACTGCGCGCGGCCACAAGGCCGCGCGCAGCCGCATGCCACCGACCTATCGGGAGCTGTGCGAGGCTGCGAGATGACTGAGCCGTGGTCGTCCGGCGACATCCCGCCCGGCCAGGGCGCGTGCAGCCCGGTCACGCTGATCGAGGGCTCGACGTTCTGCATCAGCGAGCCCGGCGGCGACGTGGTGCCCGACCGGTCGCAGGGCCTGTTCGTGCGCGACACCCGGATGCTGTCGCGCTGGGAGCTGACCGTGGACGGCATCGAGCCGCAGCCACTGTCGGTCCAGCAGTCCGAGCCGTACGGGGCGTCATTCCTCGGCCGGATGCCGCCCGCGGCGGGGAAGGCGGACAGCACGCTGCTTGTCATCCGCCGCCGCTACGTCGGCGACGGCATGCGCGAGGACATCACCTTGCGCAATACCTCGACGAAGGCCAGGCGGTTCCGGCTCGCGCTGATCGCCGAGGCGGACTTCGCCGACCTGTTCGAGGTGAAGGGCCGGTCCAGGCCCAGGGCGGCGGCAACCACGGCGATGGCCGACTCCGGCCTGGTGATCACGAGCGGCCGCCGGGAGCGTCGCCAGGAGCTCCGGATCACCGGGGACCATAACCCGGCGGTTACCGACAGCGGCGCGCTGCAGTGGCGGCTGTCGGTGCCTGGCCACTCCGAGCGCACCGTGACCGTCGAGGCGGTTCCCGTCGACGACGGCGTTGCCATGCAGCTCAGGCATCCGCGCGGGCACGCCATTGAGCGGACGCGGCCCGCTAAGCGGCTGCGCAAGTGGCGACAGCGGGGCCCGCAGGTCCGCACGCCCGACCGGAACCTGGCGGAGGTGCTCAGCCGCAGTGTCGAGGACCTCGGCGCGCTACGCATCTTTGATCCCGAGCACCCCCGGTGGCCGGTGCTGGCCGCGGGCGCGCCGTGGTTCATGGCGCTGTTCGGCCGCGACTCACTGCTGACGGCGTGGATGCTGCTGCCCTGGGACCCGGCGCTCGCCCTCGGCACGCTGCGCACCCTCGCGGCCTGGCAGGGCAGCGATTTTGATTCAGCGGCAGAGGAGGAGCCCGGCAAGATCCTGCATGAGGTGCGGTTCGGTCCGGCCGCCTCGTTCGCACTGGGTGGCCGGGCGGCGTACTACGGCAGCGCGGATGCCACGCCACTGTTTGTCATGCTGCTCGGTGAGCTGCAGCGCTGGGGTGCCAAAGATAACGCGATAACCGCGCTGCTGCCGCACGCCGACCGGGGGCTGGAGTGGATCGAAAGCTACGGCGACGCCGACGGCGACGGATTCGTCGAGTACTGCCGCAAGACCAGCCACGGCCTGGCCAACCAGGGCTGGAAGGATTCGTGGGACGGGATCAACTTCGCCGACGGCACCATCGCCGAGCCGCCTATCGCACTGGCCGAGGTGCAGGCGTACGTCTACGCGGCGTACCGGGCGAGAGCCCAGCTCGCCGGGCACGCAGGTGATCAGTCCGGGTCGACGTACTGGCGCAAGAAGGCCAAGCAGCTCAAGCGCGACTTCAACGAGCGGTTCTGGCTGCCGGAGCAGGGCTGGTATGCCGTGGGTCTGGACGCGGAGAAGAGGCAGATCGACGCGCTCACCTCGAACATCGGACACTGCCTGTGGACCGGGATCGCCGACAAGGACAAGGCGGCCGCGGTGGCCAGGCACCTCATGTCGCCGGAGCTGTTCAGCGGCTGGGGCATCCGCACGCTCGCCAGTACCATGGGCGCCTACAACCCGATGAGCTATCACAATGGCTCGGTGTGGCCGCATGACAACGCCATCTGCGCGGCCGGGCTGCTGCGCTACGGCTACATCGAACAGGCACAGCGGATCATGGACGCGATCGTCGACGCGGCCGCCTGGTTCGGATACCGGCTGCCGGAGCTGTACTGCGGCTTCGACCGGGCGGACTTCTCGGCGCCGGTGCCGTACCCGACGTCGTGTTCGCCGCAGGCCTGGGCGGCGGCGGCGCCCCTCCTGCTGCTGCACAGCCTGCTCAGGTTCGCGCCGGACATGGACACCAGCCGGCTCTGGTGCGCGCCGGAGGTGCCCGACCGGTACCTGCCGCTGCGCGTCAGCGGGCTGCGGGTCGGCAAATCCAGGCTGGCCGTCGACATCGGGCACAGCGGCTTCGAGATCACCGGGATCGAGCCGGTGCCCATCGAGGTCATCCGCACGCCGCGGCCGGCCCGGTCAGGCTAGCCGGGCCGCCGGACCGTTCTGGCTAGCCGGGCCGCCGGACCGGTCAGCCGCTCACTTCCTCGATGAACATCCGCGAGCCAGGCGGCGCGATCGCGCCGTAATCCGAGGCGGTGGCCGCGCCCTCGGGCGAGCCAAACGCGGCGTCCATCGCCGCGCGGTCGGCGAAATACAGCTCCGCGACCCGGTAGTAGGGCAGCTCGCCGCCGTCGAGCGCGGCCGTGAACGTGCCGGTTTCGAACCGCTGCAGGCCCGGCAGCTTGGCAACCAGCGGCGCGTGCACGCCGGTGTAGTGCTCGTCGAAGGTGGCCGTGTCGTCGGGGTGGGTGTAGAGCACCATCAGCTTGACCGTCATGGCCCCGGACGCTACCGGTCGCCGAGCTCCGACGTCCAGAGGACGACCCTGGTGCGGTCACCGCGGAACAGGTCGCGCGCGTACTCCACGGGCTGGCCGTCCGCGGCGTATGCGGTGCGCTCCACCGGCATGAGCGGCGCTCCCTCCTCGACCTCCAGCGCCTCGGCCTCCCGGACGCCTGCGATCACGGGCTCGAGCGATTCCCTGGCGCGGTGCGGGCGCATCCCGTAGCTCGCAGCGAGCAGGTCGTACAGCGAGCCGTCCAGCCGGCAGTCCAGCAGGCCAGGAAACAGCCTGGCGGGGAACTGGGAGTGCTCGATGACGATCGGTCGGCCGTCGGCCAGCCGGATCCGCCGCACGTCGTGCACCCGGTCGCCCATCGGCAAGCGCAAGCGCGGCCGCGGCCGCAGAGCTGGCGGGGATGGCTGTCGCCGCGAGCACCCGGGCGGGCGCCCGCGACTTGCCGTGCCGGCGCAGCTACTCGGAGAAACCCGCCAGTGTGGTGAGGTCCTGCTCCAGCTTCGGCTCTGCACCGAACGTGCCGCCGCTCCGGCCGACCGTCCTGGTCACGAGCCCGCGCTGGGCCAGCTCGCCGAGCGCGTGTCGCAGCGTCATCCGGCTCACGCCGAGCCAGGCGGCCAGATCGCTCTCGGTAGGGAGCCGGTAGCCCGGGCTCAGCTGTCCGGCCGCGATCGTGTCGGCGAGCCAGTCCTCGATCTGGGCGTGCGCGGTGACGCCGGCCTGCCGCACGATCATCGGCTGGCTTCCTGGGCAGGGCAGCGGCCCTGCAACGGCAGTATCGCGCCGGGATGGCTGCCGCCCCTGCATGACTCAGTGTCCCTCCGCCGTGAGCTCTTGCCCAGTAAGGTCGGGGGGGGGGGGGGGGGGGGGGGGG
>JBOHCP010000081.1:0-11971 GCA_050698875.1 Streptosporangiaceae bacterium
TCATGACCTGGCTGAGCTCGGTGCCGAAGGCGCCCGCTAGCACTGCCGAGGGCCCGGCGACGGTCATCCGGCGCGAGCCCGGGTCGGCGTCTGTCACCTCGATGGCCGGGTCCAGGCCGGTCAGCACGCTGGCGACGAGATCGTGGTCCGCCTGCGCGGACCCGTAGGACTGGCGCAGCTCGGCGCGGGACAGCCGGGCCAGCGTGCCGTCCGGTGTGCCGGGCAGGCTGGCCATCCGGCGGGTGACAACGGTCAGCTCAAGCCACTCGTCCGGGTCTGCGGGACCGATTAACTGGGCATCGTCGAGCGGCTTTCGGTCGCTGCCCGTCAGCTGGACGAACTCCGTGTCGGTCATCATCGGCCTTTCTGTCGTCCTGCACGGTGCTGCCGCCTACGCTATCGGCCCGCGTGATATGGGAGAATCCGCCGGTATGGGACCCAACCTGACCCAGCTCCTCGACGTTCGTCTCTACCAGGCATTCGACCTCGACGCGGACGGTCGCGTGCTGGCCGGCAGCGATGACACCGGATCGACTCAGCTCATCGAGATCGAGCCGGACGGTACGACAACGCCGCTCACCGCGCTGCCCGGCGCGTGCACCGGCCGCTACCTGCCTGGGCAGCGAGCCGTGATCGTCTCGCACGATGAGGGCGGGAACGAGCTGCACCAGCTCTCGGTGCTCCGGCTGCAGGGGTCGGCCGGGCGACCGGCGGGCCTGGCGGACCTCGAGCCGCTTGTCCGCGACCCGCGATACATGCACGTCCTGGCCGATGTGCACGCCGACCAGATTTGCTACTTCACCAACCGGAGGAACGGGGTTGCCTTCGACCCGGTCATCCGTCAGCTGGCGGACGGATCCGAACGGCAACTGGTCCTGGCAGATGCGCTGTTCGGCGACGCGGCGCTCTCGCCGGAGGGCCGGTGGCTGGCGCTGACAGTTGCCTCGCCTGTGACGGCTGCCGCGGAGCACGTCGTGCTCGTCGACCTGACCGCGCCGGCCGGACAGGAGCGGATGACCGAAGTGACTCCGGCCGACGCGCCCGCCAGGAACGAGTCGCTCGCCTGGACGCCGGATGGCTCGGCCTTCTACTTCAGCTCGAACAACGACAGGGAGTTCCTCGCGGTCGCCAGGTATGACGTGGCGGACGGCGGCGTCACCTGGCTGGTCACGGACGACCATGCGGACCTGGCCGGCTGGCTGGCGCCCGATGGCTCGGTCCTGCTCGTCGAGCGCAACGACGACGGCGCTTCAACGCTGGCGCTGCACGACGCGGCGACGGGCGCGAAACTCGGCGATCTGCCCCTGCCATCGACTGGATGCGTGACCGACGCGCGGCTGCCCCCGCCGCGCTGGGCACCAGACTCGGCCGCCGTGGTGCTGTCGGTGAGCGGCGCCGAGCTGCCCGGTGACGTGCTGCTGGCCACCGGCCTGGGCGCCCCCGCAGCCCGGCTGCGACAGCTCACGCACTCTTCTCGCGCGCTCGGCCAGCCCGCTGCCACGCCGGAGCAGCATCGGATACCGGCGGCGGGCGGCGAACTCGTGCCGTGCCTGGTGTACCGCGCAGCCGCCGACGCCGGCGCCGCGCTTGCTGGGTCCGCTGTCGTGGTGGTGCACGGCGGGCCTGAGGGCCAGGCCCGGCAGAACTTCAACACCTACGTGCAGGTGCTGGCTGCCGCTGGCCACACCGTCCTGGTCCCGAACGTTCGCGGCTCGACGGGTTACGGCAAGAGCTGGTATTCAGCCGACGACAAGCACCGCCGGCTGGACGCGGTTGCCGACCTGGCGGCGCTGCACGCGTACCTGCCGAGGCTGGGCGTAGATCAGGACCGGGCGGCGCTGTGGGGCGGCTCGTACGGCGGCTACATGGTGCTCGCCGGGCTTGCGTTCCAGCCGCAGCTGTGGGCTGCCGGGGTCGACATCGTCGGCATCGCCTCGTTCGTCACGTTCCTGGAGCACACCTCGGCCTATCGCCGGGCCTACCGCGAGCGCGAGTACGGGACGCTCGCCGACGATCGCGAGTTCCTGCACTCGGTGTCACCACTCACGCGGGTAAAGGAGATCCGGGCACCGCTGTTCCTGATCCACGGTGCCAACGATCCGCGGGTACCGCTGAGCGAGGCCGGGCAGATCGACGCGGCGCTGACCAGCCGCGGCCGTGAGTGCCATCTGCTCGTCTATGACGACGAAGGGCACGGGCTGGCGAAGCGCGCGAACCGGCTCGACGCCGTTCCGAAGGCGGTGGAGTTCCTGGCCGGGCACCTGGCAGCGCGGCAGAGCTAGCGGGTGACTCGAGGCGCTGGGCGACCGCACCCGCCGCCAGGCAGCCCTGCGGACGAGACCGGCCACAAGACGGCTCCGATAGCGACCGTGGAGAAGTGCAGGGCTTCGTGGCCAAATTCGTGCACAGGTCCCAAGGCCGGAGTTGTCGCTGATGATTTCCTTGGATTGCTGACGGCGACCGCACCGATGATCGTCGGCCGGAGTCCTGGCCACAGCACGCAACGAACGGAGACGTGATGGACGAGCAGCAGCTGCAGACCGCGGTCACCGAAGCGGCGGAGCGACTGGGCGTGCCCGGCGTGGCAGTCGGCGTCTTCCTGGACGGCGCCGAGCACTACGCCGTCCACGGCGTCACCAGCGTGGAAAACCCGCTGCAGGTCGACACCGGCACGCTGTTCCAGTTCGGCTCGACCGGAAAGACATACACCGCCACGGCGATCATGATTCTGGTCGAGCGCGGTCTGATCGAGCTCGACGCCCCGGTCCGCCGGTATGTCCCCGAGTTCCGGCTCAAGGACGAGGAGACGGCCCGCAAGGTCACGGTGCTGCAGCTGCTCAACCACACCGCCGGCTGGGCGGGTGACCTGATGGACAGAACCGGATCTGGCGACGACGCGCTGGCGAGATACGTCGAGAACATGGCCGGTCTGGAGCAGGTCACGCCGCTCGGCAGCACTGTGTCCTACAACAACGCCTCGTTGTCACTGGCCGGCCGCATCATCGAGAAGGTCACCGGCGATACGTTCGAGCAGGCCATGAAGGAGCTTCTGTTCGATCCGCTCGGCCTCTCACGCAGCTTCTTCGCCGAGAACGACGTGATGACCCGTCGATTCGTGGTCGGCCATAACCAGCACGCGGACGGCCATGTCACGGTCGCCCGGCCATGGGCGCTGCCACGCGGTGCCAGGCCGGCCGGAGGGATCACGTCGGACATCCGTGATCTGATCCGGTGGGCGCGCTTCACCCTCGGCGACGGGTGCGCTGCTGACGGAACGCGGCTGCTGTCGGAGCATCTGCTCCGTTCCATGACACAGCCCACAGCGGAATCGCCGGGCAACGCCGTCGGTGACGCGGTGGGGATTGCCTGGTGGCTACGGGACGCCGGCGGCGTGCGCCTCGTCTCGCACGGCGGAAACACTATCGGACAGGACTCAGGCTTTGACCTTGTGCCTGAGCGGAACTTCGGCATCGCGACGGTCACCAACTGCAGCCAGAACGGCGGCAAGTTCAACGAGGACATGCGCCGCTGGGCGCTTCAGAACTATCTCGGTATCGTCGAGCGCGATCCTGACCCGATCACGCTCAGCGAGCCCGAGTTGCGGCGATACGCCGGTCGCTACGAGACGCTCGCCGCGATCGCCGACGTCGCCGTGAGCGATGGCGGCCTGGTAGTTACCGTCGAGATCAAGCCAGAAGTTCTAGCCCAGATTCACGAGTCAGGGGAGGAGGAGCCGGATCAGCCACCATTCCCGGTTGGCCTGCTGCCAGGCCCTGGCGATCGGTACGTGGTCACCGCCGGGCCCGCCAAGGGAATGAAAGGCTACTTCGCCCGGTCCGAGCAGGGCGAGGTCACCGCTGTTCACCTCGGTGGCCGCCTGGCGACCCGCGTCGCGGCCGGCGAGGGATAAGGCCAAGTCAGGGTTGCAACTGACGTTCCGCGACTGAGCTCGAACGTAGTTGCGGAGCTGGCGGGCCAGGGTTCCGGCTGCCTCGCCGGCGCGGAGTTTTGCGGATCATGTCGTCCAGGGTGGTGAAGTAGGTGGTGTAACCGGCCCGCAGGCTGACCTGGCCTGCGCGCAGGCCAGGTGGGCCTTTGCCGACGCTGGGCCGAGCAGGGCGAAGTTGGCCCTGGCCTCGATGAAGCCAGGGCGGCCAGGTCAGGGATCTTGCAGACGTCGAGGCCGGGCTGGAAGGTGACGTTGAAGAACGCCAAGCGGATGCGGGCGCGGCAGCGTCCGGCGCAGCCGGACTCACCGGCGCGGCGGGTCAGCTGCCCAGATTTTCACGCCACAGCGGCGTCACCCCAGGGAATGATGACTCACTTATAGGCCAAGGCTCCGGTTCGGCGCGGGAGTGTCGGTCGCGGCGGGTCCCTGCGGCGCGAAGAAGCATGCCGCCCGGTGGGTGCGGGCGGAAGCCAGGGTGTACGGGTCACCGGTTGCGCAGATGTCCCGCTCGGGGTGGGTAAGCGGCCCGACCGGGCAGCGGGTGTGGAAGCGGCAGCCGGCCGGCGGGTCGTGCGGGTCGGGCGGGTCGCCGTCAAGTATGCCGCGCGCACCAGGGCCGGCCCACGGGCTGGCGGAACCCGGCTCGCCGGGTCGGCGCGGCCCGCGCCGGGGGATCGCGTCGAGCAGCGACCTGGTGTAGGGGTGCTGCGGGTCGGCGACCAGCCCGTCGGTGGGCGCGACCTCGACGATCTTCCCGCAGTACATGACGGCGATGGTGTCGGCGACATAGCGGACGACCGCCAGGTTGTGGGAGATGAACAGCAGCGAGAAGCCCCTGTCCCGCTGCAGCTCGCGCACCAGGTTGAGGATGGCTCCCTGCACCGACACGTCCAGCGACGAGGTGATCTCGTCGGCGACTAGGACGGACGGCTCGGCCGCCAGCGCCCGGGCCAGGGCCACGCGCTGGCGCTGGCCGCCCGACAGCTGACCAGGCAGGGCACTGGCCGCCTCGGCGTCCATGCCGACCTGGTCCAGAATGTCACGGACGGCTGCGGCTCGCGCTGCGCGCCCCTGCCGCCGGGCGCGCCTGAGGCCCTCTCCGATGGACTCGCCCACGGCCATGCGCGGGTCGAGGGAGGCGTAAGGATCCTGGAACACCAGCTGCGCCTGGCCGCGCCGCCCCTTGCCGCGCCGCGCCGCGCCACTCACGTCGTTGCCGTCGAAGCACACCTGCCCGGCCGTCACCTGGACCAGGCCTACCACGGCCCGCCCGAGGGTGGACTTGCCCGAGCCAGACTCCCCCACCAGGCCGAGCGACTGGCCAGGCCCGAGCTCGAGGTCCACGCTGTCGACGGCGGTAACCGAGGTCCGGCCGGTGCCGAAGCGCACCGTCACGCCCCGCAGCGCAACCGCCGTCACGACTCCACCGTGCCCGCTCCGACCCCGGTCGCGCGCGCGGCAGCGTCGTGACGCGGGTGCCAGCAGGCAACCCGGCGGGCGGCGCCGAAGCTGGTGAGCGGCGGGCGCTGCGACCCGCACAGCTCGTCAGCGAATGGGCACCGGGGGGAGAACGCGCAGCCGGGCGGCAGGGCGGCCGGGTCGGGCGGACGGCCCGCGATGGTGGCAAGCGGCCGGGTCCTGTCGGTGCTCATGTCGGGGACGGCCGCCACCAGTGCGCGGGTGTAGGGGTGGGCGGCATCGTCGAGCAGGGCGCTGGCCGGCAGGTCCTCGACGATCCGCCCGGCGTACATCACCAGCACCCGCTCGCACACCTGCCCGACCACCGCGATGTCGTGGCTGATCAGCACGATGGCCGCGCCGTGCTCGTCCCTGACGGCGGCGAGCAGGTCGAGCACCTGGCGCTGCACGGTCACGTCGAGGGCGGTGGTGGGCTCGTCGGCGATGATCAGTCTGGGCGAGACCATCAGCCCCATCCCGATGACGGCGCGCTGGCGCATGCCGCCAGAAAGCTCGTGCGGATACTGCCTGGCCCGCCGGGCCGGGCTGGGCAGCCGGACGGCGCCGAGGCGGTCAACGGCCCTGCTCAGCGCCGCTGTTCTGGGCATCCGCTCGTGCACCCGGGCCACCTCGGCCAGCTGCGGGCCTACCCGCAGCGCCGGATTTAGCGCGGACAGCGGATCCTGGAACACCATGGCCAGTGATGTTCCCAGCAGCGACCTGACCGCGGACGCGGTCATGGCTGACAGGTCCCGACCCGCGAAAGCCACTCTGGCGGCGGCGACCACGCCTGGATCGCCCACTAGCTGGCTGACGGCCATGGCCGTCAGGCTCTTCCCCGAGCCCGACTCGCCGACGATGCCGACCGTCTCGCCGGCCGCGACGTCAAAGCTCACGTCAGTGACCGGCGTCACCCACCCGCCGGGGCCGGGGAACGACACCTGCACTCCCTCCGCGGCGAGGACCGGCGTGTCTGCCCTGGCCGGCACCGCGGCGGGCACGGCGGGGACCGGCACCCCCCTGGGCCGCCTGGCGGTCCGGACGCCAAGCGTCCTGGCTGCGGCGTCGCCTAGCAGGTTGAACGACAGGCCTGCCAGGACGACCGCGGCACCGGGGGCGAGCGAGGCGGCCGGATTGGTGTAGATCTGGCTCAGCCCCTGGTTGAGCAACTGGCCCCAGTCATATGACGGCGGCTGGACGCCGAGCCCGAGGAACGACAGGCCGGCGAAGGCCAGCAGGGCGCCGCCCACCGAGACGGTGACGTTGATGACGAGCGGCTCGGCGATGTTGGGCAGCACGTGCCGCGTGACGATCCTGGTCCGGCGCACGCCAAGCAGTCTGGCGGCGGCCATGTAGTCGGCCCCTGCCACCGACGAGGTCAGGGTCTGGGTGAGGCGGGCGAAGCCGGGGATGCTGGCCACCCCGATGGCCAGTACCGCGCCCTTGGCTCCGAGGCCGAACACGATGGTCAGGAAGATCGCCAGCAGAAGCCCGGGGAAGGCGATGGTCAGGTTGATCGCTGCCACCACAAGGCGCCCGGCCCGGCGTCCGAGCACCGCCGGCAGGGCACCAAGGACCGCGCCGCCAACGACGGCGATAAGCGTAGCGAGCACGGCCATCTCCAGCGACAACCGGCTCGCGACCAGCACCCGGGCCAGCACGTCCCTGCCGAGTGTGTCGGTGCCGAGCAGGTGGGCCGCCGACGGCCCCTGCAGGGCCGCGGGCACGTCGTCGGTGGTCGCGCCGTGGTGGAACAAGACGGGCGCGAGCACGGCAAGCGCGACCAGGACCACGATCATTCCGGCCGCGATGCCGCCGAGCGGGGTTGGGAGTGCGCCGCGCCACCGGCCGGTCACCTTTCGGCCGGCCATCTACGTCTCCCGCATGGTTGAACGGGGGTCGACCACGGCGATCAGCACGTCGACGACCAGGTTGATTAGCAGCACCGCCGCCCCGTACACCAGCGCGAACCCCTGCGCGAGCGGGTAGTCCTTCTGGGTGATGGACTGCACCAGGGCGGTGCCCATGCCGGGCCACGCGAACACGTTCTCCACGAGCACCGTGCCGGCGATGAGCCCGGCCAGCGCCAGGCCGCCGAGGGTCAGCGTCGAGGTGAGCAGGTTAGGCAGGGCGTGCCGCGCGTAGACCAGCCGCGCGGGCAGCCGCTTGGCTCGGGCGGTGCGCATGTAGTCCTCGTGCAGCACCCGGATGGTCTCCACCCGCACGACGCGGGCCAGCAGCACCACACCACCGGCCGCGAGGGAGATGACCGGCAGCAGATAGGAGGCCGACCCGGCCCGGCCCGCCGCCGGCAACACGTGCAGGCCGACGGCGAACGCCGCGACCAGGCCGACGGCCAGCAGGAACTGAGGGATGGCGGCCAGGGTACCTGTAACCCCGGAGAAGGCCATCTCGGCGCCGCGGTGGCGGTCGTCGCGGGTGACCACCCCGGCGGCCATGCCCAGCGGCACCGAGACGAGCATCACCACGACGAAGGCCAGCCCGGCGATCTCGGCGGTCGCCGGCAGCCGGGCGCCGATTATCTCGGTCACCGGCAGGCGATAGGTGAGCGACACCCCGAGATGCCCGGTGAGCACCCCGTGCACGAACTGCCAGTACTGGGTCAGCAGCGGCTTGTCCAGCCCCAGGGCGCGGCGTTCGGCCTTGACCAGCGACTGCGGGGCCGTTATGCCCAGCGCGGCCCGGACCGGGTCGCCGGGGATGGCGTGGATCATTGCCCACGCCCCGGAGATCAGCAGGAACAAGGACACCACCAGGCGCCCAAGGCGCCGGGCCGCGAACGACACCCACGGGTTCACGGCCCTGGCGGGCCGGGCCGGGGCTCGGCCCGCCAGGGCGGTGGTAGTCAACGGCTCAGCCCTTGTACAGCCGCAGGCTGGTCGGCACGATGAGACCGGCCAGGACCTGGAAGGTGGCCGACTTGCCCCATGCCGGTACGGCCTCGTTCTCGAACGGGGCGATGTCGGCGGCCTTGAACAGGTCGACCTCGGCCTGGTTCCACTGCGGACATCCGGTCGCGCCCCGCTTGGCCGCGGCCTGCGCTACCAGCGTGTTGTACGCGGAGTTGTCGATGTGAGCGAAGTTGGTGCCCGCGGGCGGCACCGGCCCGGACAAGAACGGAACGGCCTCGCTGGGCACGGTCACCCCCAGGGCGATGTCCACGACATCGTACGTGCCGGGACCGAAGAGGACGCCCTCTTCGCCGGTCGACGTGTTGGACTGCAGCGTCACCTTGACGCCGATGTTGCCCCACTCCTGGGCGGCCAGCTCGAACGCCGACGCCGGGTCGCCGCCGACGTCGGTGGGGTAAAGGATGCTGATCGCAAGCTGCTTGCCGGCCTTGGCGCGGATACCGCCGGGGCCGGCCGTCCAGCCGGCCTGGTCCAGCAGCGTCCTGGCCTTGGCGGGGTCGTAGGTCGGGAGATTGCCTGCGACTGTGTTGCCGCTGCACGCCTTGGGCGTGACCGTGACCAGCCCGGCCGCCGGCACTCCCTGGCCCTGGGTAAGGACAGTGCCGACCTGGGGCAGGTTGAGGGCCATCAGCAGCGCCTGCCGCACGGTCTCGCTAGCGCCGGGATGGCCAGCCGCCTGGTTGAACCACAGTTCGCCGAGGGGCACAAGCGTGCCGCCGGCCTTGAAGAGGTGAGCTGCGGCCAGCCGCTTGGTATCGGGGCCGGTCACTGACCCGGCGGCATTCGCCTGTCCATCGAGCAGCAGGTTGGCCGCGGTCGTCATGTTGGTGACGACCTTCAGCACGATCGTGCCGGGCATGCCGGCCACGTCGGTCGAGGCCCCGGCCGGGCCCCAGTGGTAGCCGCGCCGCACCGCGAAGGTGTACTGCTCGCCTGGCACCGACCCGGTGAGCGTGAACGGTCCCGTGCCGTCCGTGCCCTGCGCGAGGATGGCCGGGTCGGCCAGGCCCTTGGCGCACACGATGCCGAAGCTGGCTAGGTCGTTCAGGAAGAATGGGAACGGCCCGGCCAGGGTGATCGTCACGGTCGACGCGGCATCATCAGCGGTCGCCTTGGCACCAGGCGGGACGAACAGACCGAGCAGCGGCGACTTGTTCGCCGGGTTGGCGATGTAGGAGACGTTGGCGGCCACCGTCGACGCCGTCAGGGCCGACCCGTCAGAGCAGGTCACGCCCCGCCGCAGCGTGAAGGTGTAGGTGTTGCCTGCCTGCTGCCACTTGCTGGCTAGGCCGGACACCAGCTGGCCGCTTGCGATCTGGTTGATGAGCGGGTCATAGGAGTAAAAGTCGACTGATCTCGTGGTGCCATTGACGGTCTGGAGGGGATTGAGGTTGCCGGGGTCGCTGGAGATCAGCTCCGTCAGGGTGCCGCCGGTGTTCAGGTTACTTGTGGCGGCCGGGCTCTTCGCGCTGGAACCACACGCCGTCGCGGCCAGGGCCAGCCCGCACATCACAACCGCAAGGCTTCGCGCTCTTGGCATACGTAACTCCCGATTCTTCCCGGATGATCCGGGCTCGATTATGGCGCCGACCGGCCCGGCGGGCATTGTGCGATCGGACGAAACCTCACCCCGCAACCTGGATAGGCGGCCAATCGGGCTGCGGGTCATCGCCCGGCGGCCTTATGCCGACGTGACATTGCGCGCGCCGTGTCGACGCCGTGTCCGCACTGCGAGGCGCGACATTGTGTGTCCGGATGAGGCACAAGCCGCTCCTTCGTGGCCGCGGACGAATACGCGACCTCCGGGTCGGCCTTATGGTCAGGGCATGCCGAATCTGGACGAAATTAAGGGCTGGCTGGCCGACCGCATGCCCGCGCTGCTGGCTGAGCACCAGGTTCCCGGTGCCGCAATCGCGGTGTGCGCCGACGGGCAGGTGGTCGAACACGCGGCCGGCGTGCTGAGCAAGGCGACCGGGGTCGAGGCGACCTCCGACTCGGTTTTCCAGGTCGGCTCGATCACCAAGGTCTGGACGTCGACCCTCGTGATGCAGCTCGTCGACGAGGGCAAGGTCGACCTGGACGCACCGGTGCGGCGGTACCTGTCGGGGTTCCGCGTCGCGGATGAGGCGGCAGCTTCCGTGATCACTGTGCGCCAGCTACTGTGCCATACCGCCGGCTTCGAAGGCGACATCTTCACCGACACCGGCGCAGGTGAGGACTGCGTGGAGAAGTTCGTCGCCACCTTGACCGCGACCTCGCAGCTCTTTGCCCCAGGCGAGATGTTCTCCTACTGCAACGCCGGTTTCTGTGTGCTCGGCCGGGTCGTGGAGGTGCTGCGGGACAAGCCGTTCGACGCGTGCGTGCGCGACCACCTGTTCACGCCGCTGGGACTGACGCACGCGGCAAACGGTGCGCAGGAGGCGATCCTGTACCGGGCGGCGGTGGGGCACCTGCAGCCGTCCCCAGACGCGCAGCCGCAGCCGGCCCCAGTCTGGTCTCTGGCGCGGTCAAACGCGCCGGCCGGCTCGATGCTGACCATGCGGCCGCGCGACCTGGTCAGCTTCGCCCGCATGCACGCCAGTGGTGGCACTGCGGCGGACGGCACCGTCGTGCTCAGCGCGGACAGCGTGAAGGCGATGCAGGAGCAGCAGGTGAAACTGCCGAACCTCGGTCTCATGGCCGCCGCCTGGGGGCTCGGCTGGGAGCTCTTCGACTGGCCAGGTGGCACCGTGATCGGTCACGACGGCGCCACGATCGGCCAGGCGGCGTTCCTCCGGGTGGTGCCCGACCGTGACGTGACCGTCGCCCTGCTGACCAACGGCGGCAACCCCATAGCGGTCTACCGCGAGATCTACGGCCACCTGCTGCGCGAGCTCGCCGGGGTCGAGCTGCCGCCCTTGCCCGTGCCGCCGGCCGACCCTGAGCGTATCGACGCCGCGAGGTATGTCGGCACGTACTCCTGCGACGTCGCAGAGCTGACCGTCTCCGAGGACCAGGACGGCCGGGTGTGGCTGGAGCAGGTGCCCAAGGGCGCGCTCGCCGAGCTCGTCGGCCAAGCTGAGCGTCAGGAACTCCTCCGGCTTGACGGGGACACACTCATCTCGGTTCAGGCACAGCACGGCATGCACTCGCAGCATGTCTTCGTCGGCCGCGACGGCAACGGCCGGGCCCTCTACATCCACAGCGGCCGGGCCATCCGGCGCGTAACCGAGCCGTGAGCCAGGCTGCCCATGCATCGGACCAGCGGCAGGTGCCGGCACCCCATCGTCGTAGCCAGCCAGCCGGTCGTCGGCGTGATCGGTGAGTCCGGCTCGCGAGCCCGGTCGGAACTGGGCGGCGCTGGCGCCGGGCGACGGTCATTTCGCTGTGAGGCTGGTCTCGCCAGATGACACGCACGATTGCTGTCCCGTCCCGCGACCCGGGGTCCCGCCTGGGTATGGACAGCCGGGCACCGACCCTGCCGCCCCGCCAGTGGTCGGCAATCTCGCCACTGACCAAGGAGGATCCGTGACCCGACGCCAGAGCATCGACGATCTGACCACGCTCGCAGTACCGGAGCAGCCTGCGCTGAGTCCCGACGGCAGCCAGATCGTCTATGTGCTTCGCACCAGCGACGTCGATGCTGACCGCA
>JBOHCP010000082.1:0-11949 GCA_050698875.1 Streptosporangiaceae bacterium
TTATTCATTAGTGTGAAAGTAGTTGCTGAAGAAGAATAGCCCGGTGACGGCTTTGAGCATCTCGGCGTATTTGGCGATTGGCGTCCGGTAGCGGCCGCCTTCCTCGGACAGCATCCGCCAGGTTTTCAGGTGGGCGTTCGCGCGCTCGATGGCGGCCCGGATGGCGGACAGGTCCGCGCAGCAGTTCTTGCGCCATGCCGGCTTCTTCTCTGGGGTTCATGAGGCCGCGAACGCGACATCCTGAGCGTTGCCGCAGGTCACGGCCTAGATCAGCAAGGTAGGCTCGGCAACAGGTGTTGCAGGTGACGACAGGTTGCGTGCTTTATCCCGGTCAAATCGGCATCGAAGAGGAGCAACTCATCCCCAGAGATGTGTTGCAGAACCTCTCCCGAAGCACTCCGGTGCGACGTCCTGCTACAGGGCTAGCGACCCCTGGAGAGGGGCTTGACCTGGGTCTGCAGTGGCCATTGCGCCGACTCGGGGCCGCGGCGGCGCATGTCGGACATGCGATATCCTTCCAGCACGGGCGCCAGCCGCATACGGCCGGAACTAGCGACATCAGGACGCCCGTACGGCGCGCAATAGTGCTCGGGGTACCCATCTGAGGTCTGGCAGCTGCATAACGATCGGTGTGCCAGTGACCTTGCCCCGCCCTGCTAGGTTAAGGATATTCTAAACTACGGCGCGTGGCGCGACACGCATGGGAGAGGAGCCGTGTGGAGTGGGAGATCCTGCTGAGCCCGGAGGTCGAGACCTTTCTTGACGAGTTGTATGAGTCCGACCCGGTGAGCCATCAGCTGGTGAACCAGGCCATCTTGGTGCTTGAGCGCCATGGCCCGGCCGAGGGGCGCCCGCTGGTGGACACGATCACTGCGTCACAGATCGCCAACATGAAAGAGTTGCGCCCGCCGTCAGCCGGTCGTAGCGAGATCCGGATCCTGTTCGTGTTCGATCCGTGGCGGTCAGCGGTGTTGCTGGTCGCAGGCGACAAGTCCGGTCAGTGGGACAAGTGGTACCGCACCGCAATCCCTCACGCAGAGCAGCTTTACGAGGAGTACCTGGCCGAGCGGAGGAAGGAGATGGGTCTATGAACAGTGTGTCTCGCTGGCGCGACTCCGGCCATCTGGAGCGTGCTGTGGCGACCGCTGGCGGCCAGGAGGCTTTCGCCGCGGCGTTGACCGCCATGTTGGATGACGCCCGCGGCTGGCGACTGGCGGAGATGCGCAAGCGGCGCGGGATGACTCAGGACCAGGTTGCCGTCCGGATGGGGGTTTCAGTCGCCCGGGTCTCCCAGATTGAAGCCGGTGACGTCTCCACTCAGGACGTCTTGAACCGTTACGTCGCCGCGCTCGGCGGCACGCTCAAGCTCATCGCCGACTTCGGCGACGAGCAGCTCAAGATCGCCTGAGCTGTGCAAGCCGCACCTATGCCGACCGCTACCTGCTGGTGGTGGTGATCCCCGAAGGCCACGAGGCGCTCGTGGTCACCGCCCGCGACATGACCGAAGCCGAGAAGAAGACCTTCCGCAGGAAGGCGCGATGACGATGACCAAGCATTCCGAGCAGCTTCCCCGGCCGGCGGCCGAGATTGAGGAACTGGCCGATTACTACGGCAGCCACGACACCAGCGGCGAGATGGAGCATGGTGAGTGGATCGAACCGCAGCCGATGGTCACGACTTCGCTGCGGCTGCCCGCCGACGTGATCGACCAGCTCAAGCGGCAGGCCCGGGCACGGCATGTCCGGTACACCAGCCACGTGCGCTCGATCCTGGAGCGCACCGCCCGCGGCGATGCGCTACCCGAGATCAGCGACATCACCGAACGGCTGGAGCGGATCGAGCGCGCGGTGACGCGCAGCCAGGACGCAGACGACCAGAAAACAGCCTGAACAAGCCGAATGCCTTTTCTCGCCAGCCGGCTCAGGACGCCACTCGCACACGAACAGGCCTGATCAGGATCTCAGCTCCGGCCGCAACCAGACCCGGAGCGCGGTTCGGGTCCGTCAAGTTTCGCCTGGGCGGCAGCGCCTGGATGAAATCATCGACCGGTTCGGTGCCGCGCGAGTCCCGGTAGTAGACCGCTTGCGTGCGCAACTCGGGACCCTGTGCGGTGACGGGAGGGCGGTTCGGGTTCTGGTCCATTATGCCCACCCCCGCGTTACAGGGTCACTGCGCGACCGCGAAGTCAACCTCCGTCGTCTCGACAGTCCCCGCCGTCCGGCCTGGTGCGGTCTGATAGCTCCAGTACAAGTTCGTGTGGGCGATGACCTGGTCCGGCGGCGGAGCACCCCACTCGGTCTGGTCCTCGGTGGTGTGCGCATCGCTGACCAGGGTTGCGTCATACCCCCGCACGAGCGCGCCGTGCAGAGTCGATCGGATGCAGGCATCGGTCTGCGCGCCGACGACGACGAGCCTCCCGACGCCAAGGTCCGACAGCACGCTCTCGAGGCCGGTGTCCTCAAAGGAGTCGCCGTATTTCTTCTCGACGAGCGGCTCGGCACCGATGGGAGCAAGTTCCGGGACGATCCGCCAGTCATCGCTGCCCTTGGCAAGCTGCTCGTCCGAGTGCTGGACCCAGACAACGGGGACCCGTTCGCGCCGCGCACGATCCACGAGGCTGCCGATGTTGGCTACCACAGCGTCCCGTTCGTGCGCGCCCGTGACGACGCCGTTCTGGACGTCGACGACGAGAAGCGCGGTGTTGGGCCTGTTCTCCAGAGTGGTCATCGTGCCCCTTTTGCTGATATCCGTTCCATCGTTGTCCCTCACGGTAGACCAGGCCACCGACAACGGAACGACCCGAGTCCGGGCGCGACGACTGCGGCGGCTTACCCTCGGTGCGTGCCTGGCTGCAGATCGTCATTGCGCGTGCCCGCGGCAGTTCACAGTTCCGCCAGAACAGCGCTGCTGATCGCCGCGGCTGCCGCGATTGCGGTCGGCTGCTCCGGCCCGGGTCCGGAAGGCGGTGCCGCTGGGCAGCGCCCGGCTGCGGCCGACGAGTCGGCGTCGGACTCTTTGACCCCCAGCCCGAGTCCGCCGCCGAGTCCGTCACGCAGCGTGATCCTCATTCCGCTGCCAGCGGCAGGGCTGCCTCAGACGACCGCCTCGCCGAGCACGACCACCCTGGTCTTCGCCGGCGAGATGACCGACCTATGGACTGCGATCGTGACCGGGAACACGACGATCGCGCTGCAGTCCTTCTTTCCGCTGACCGCCTATCAGCAGGTCAAGGCCATCGCCGATCCGGCGGCGGACTGGCAGGACAGGCTCGTCGGCGAGTACGTCCTCGACATTCAGGCGGCGCATGACTATCTGGGCACGAGCGCGAGCACTGCGCAACTGGTCCAGGTGATCGTGCCTACGGAGTACGCGTCGTGGATCGTGCCTGGTGCCTGCTACAACAAGGTTGGTTACTGGCACGTACCGGGATCACGTCTCGTCTACCGGCTCGGCGGTGAGCTCCGCTCGATCGGCATCGCCTCGCTCATCTCCTGGCGGGACCAGTGGTACGTCGTCCACCTGGGCGGGGTGACCCGCACGACCGCGGGCGGGATGGTGGACGATCCGTCGTCGGGCGCCGGCAGCCCAGGGCCACCCGGCGGGTGCTAGCGCGGCGCGGATTGCCCACGTCACGCGAGCGGGCTGCCGAGTGTCAGGGTGGTGACATCCGGCAGCGAGGGAGCGGAGACAGATGGCCAGCAAGGATTGGCTCGCGGTGGCCTTCGAGGAGCATCGTGGTCACCTGCGCGCGGTGGCTTACCGGCTGCTGGGCTCGGTGTCCGACGCCGAGGACGCAGTCCAGGACACCTGGCTGCGGCTGACCAGCACCGACGCGAGCGAGGTCGAGAATCTGGGCGCCTGGCTGACGACCGTGGTCGCGCGGGTCTCGCTCAACATGCTGAGATCGCGCCGCCGGGAAACACTGGTCGGTGACTCATGGTCGGCTGCGGCCGAGACCGCGGCCGCGGAGCCCGGTGCGGCCGGCTCGACCGGTACCACGGGCGACCCGGAGGACGAGGCGGTGCTCGCGGACTCGGTCGGCGTGGCGCTGCTGGTCGTGCTCGACACCCTCACTCCGGCCGAGCGGCTCGCCTTCGTGCTGCACGACCTGTTCGCCATCCCGTTCACCGAGGTGGCGAGTATCCTCGGGCGCTCGACGGAGGCAACGCGGCAGCTCGCCAGCCGGGCAAGGCGTCGGATACACGGCGTGCCCAGCCCCGATCGTGCCGCGGACCTTGCCCGGCAGCGCGAGGTCGCCTCGGCGTTCCTCGCGGCGACGCGCGAGGGTGACTTCTCGGCCCTGGTCACGCTGCTGGACGCCGACGTGACGCTGACGGGCGACGCCTTCATCGCCCCGTCGGGCAGGCCCATGGTGCTCCAGGGCCTGGAGAACGTCGCCCGGGGCGCTGTCGCCTCGTCCCTCCGGGCCGAGCACTCGCAGCTTGCGCTCCTGGACGGGAACGTCGGTATCGTCTACGCGCCGGGCGGGCGGCTGCAGCTCGTGCTCGCCTTCACGGTGAGCAACGCGAAGAAGATCACCGCGATCGAGGTGATAGCAGATCCGGCCAGCCTGCGCCGGATGCACCTGGCCATGCTGCCGGACTGATCATCCGCAGGGCCGAAACCAGTCACGGGATCCGGCTTCACGTCTCGTCCGGCCAGACGTGGCCCGCTTCCGGGTGGACATATCGGCCACCGCGCAGCACCGACGCAACCGCCGCGATCGCGGCGAGGCCGGTCGCGACCGAGAACACCACGATCAGCCCATGATGGAACGGCTCGGAGATGAGCTCGGGGAAGAACATCCGGCCGGTGAGCACGCGTCGGCCCGCGGCCGGCAGGGCGGCCAGCGCGCCGTTGGCCGACAGCAGGTGTTGCACCGGGTTGACCCCCAGCACGGCGGCGAACAGCGATGCGACCGGCGGCAGGCTGGCGATCTGGTGCGCGACCGCGGCCGGCACGCCGTGCTGCGTGAGACCGCGGGTCAGCGTTTGCGGCAGCGTGCCCGCCAGCCCGGCGATCATCAGGGAGAAGAACACCCCGATCGACAGCGCGGTGCCCGAATTCTGATACGTCGATCGCATCCCGGACGCTACGCCTCGGTGCCGGGCCGGAACACTGCTCATGATGGACGCCGAGTTCGGCGCCGCGAACAGGCCGCCGCCGATGCCGTTCGCCAGGGACAGTAGCGCGAAGCCCCAGTACGAGAAGTTGACCGGGAGCAGCAGCAGGCCAACGAAGCTGCAGCCGAAGACGACCATCCCGGCGGTGGCGAAGCCGCGGGCGCCGAACCTGTCAGACAGCGCTCCCGACACCGGACCGGCGACCAGGATGCCCGCCGTGAGCGGCAGCAGGAAGATGCCCGCCCAGAACGGCGTGTCGGCGTAGCTGTAGCCGTGGAGCGGGAGCCAGATGCCCTGAAGCCAGATGATCAGCATGAACTGCAGTCCGCCGCGGGCAACGGCGACCGTCAGGCCGGCCACGTTGCCTGCAGTGAATGCCCGGATGCGGAACAGGCTGAGCTGGAACATCGGATCGGTGACCCTGGACTCGATCACCGCAAACGCCACCAGCAGCAGGACGCCGCCCACCAGCAGGCCGTAGACCGCCGGGTTCGTCCAGCCCATCGTGTCGTGCCCGTACGGCTGGATCCCGTCGGTCAGCGCGACCAGGACGGCGCCCAGGCCGACGGCGAAGGTGATGTTGCCCCACCAGTCGATCCGGGCGCGGTGCCGCTCGCCGGTCTCGCGCAGCTTGAGGTAGGCCCACGCCGTGCCGTAGATGCCGACGGGCACGTTCACCCAGAACACCGCGCGCCAGTCAAGCGCGGCCAGCACGCCGCCCGCGACCAGGCCGATGAACTGGCCGGCGATCGCAGCGACCTGGTTGATGCCGAGCGCGAAGCCGCGCCGGTCGGGCGGGAACGCGTCGGTCAGGATCGCTGCCGAGTTGGCGCTCAGCATGGACCCGCCGAAGGCCTGGAGCACTCGCCAGCCGATCAGCCACAGCGCCGCGCCGCGGGCGACGAACGGGTCGAATGACAGCAGGATCGAAGCGGCCGTGAAAACGGCAAAGCCGGCGTTGTAGATCCTGACCCGGCCGTACATGTCGCCGAGACGGCCGAGCGTGACCACTAGCACCGCCTGCACTAGCCGGTACCCCATGATCATCCACAGCAGGTAGAAGATGTTCCCCGACGACAGCGGGTCAAGGTGGATGCCGCGGAAGATGGCCGGCAGCGCGATGATGACGATCGACCCGTCGAGCGCTGCCATGAATACGCCCGCGGTCGTGTTCGACAGGGCGACCCACCGGTACCGGTCGTTCGTCGGTGCCGTGCCGCCGGTCACCCCGTTACCTCCTGCAACCGCTGGCTGGTCCGGATCGGACACGCTCAAGGCACGCCCGCGATCACAGCCGCTCGGCCAGCCGCTCGAGCAGTGGCCCAGCCGCTGCCAGCACGTCAAGCTCCGCCCTTGTGAACCCGTCCGCCAACGCCCGTGCCAGCAACTCGGTGTGGGCGTTGCGGCGATCCCGCAGCACCTGCCTGCCAGCCTCGGTCACGGAGATGACCGCCCGCCTGCCGTCGAGCGGATCAGGCCTTCGCTCGACTAGCCTGCGGGCTTCGAGCGCGGCCAGCGTCGCGCCCATGGACTGCGGGCTGATCTGCTCCTGCCTGGCGAGAGCGCTGGATGTCGTCGGGCCGCCGCGATCCAGTCGCACCAGGGCGGCGCTTTCTGGCAGCGTCAGATCGCCGTCGCCCCGCTCGGCCTTCGCCTGGCGGAGCCGCCGGCGCAGCAGCCCGATACTGTTACGCAGCGCCGACGCCACCCCGGTGAGGTCTGCTTCGGCCATCACAAATATAAGGTTAGCCTAATAAGGCCAGCCTTACTAAGTGAGGGTCTGACTCGGCCGGAGCTAACGCCGCCGGGCTCAGAGTTGGCCCGCGCAGAGCCGAAGATTGCCTCGGCCTGGCGGTTGACGGCTCCCGCCGCGGGCGGTTTATCCGGTTGCCCGTGGCTGCGGCGCTGCCCTAGCTTCGGTGTGTGCACGAACGGCCCACCGACCTTACGGACGCCGAGGTAGCGGACGCCCTGCGGGTGCACTGGTCGCTGGCGCCGGTCCGCCTGGACTACCTGCCGCACGGCTTCGGTGGCTACCACTGGGCGGCGACAGGGCGTGATGGCGACCGCTGGTTCGTCACGGCAAACCGAACTGACGCCGACGCGGACCGTGCCGACCTCGTCACGGCCATGGCCGCGACCGCCGGCCTCTTCGACCGCGGGCTGGACTTCGTGGTCGCGCCGGTGCGCTGCGGCAGCGGCGAGACGGCCTCGCCGGTCGGGCCGCGGTATGCGCTCACCGTGTTCCCATTCGCCGACGGGACGCCGGGCCTGTGGGGTGACGCCATGACCGCCGCCGACCGGGCCATGGTGGCCCGCATGCTCGCGTCCCTGCACCAGGCGCAGCAAGGGCTGGATGCGGTGCCGGTGCGCACGGCGGAGTTGCCCGGCCGAGTACGGCGCGGTTTTTCCTCCGAATGCGGTCGTCCATGGCGCGGCGGCCCGTATGCAGCGGTCGCCTGGGAACTTCTGTCCGAGCAGGCCGCGAGCCTGCAGGCCGGGCTCGCCGCCTTCGACGACCTCGCCGCGCAAGTCGCGGCCGAAGGCCGGCCCGCCGTCATCACCCACGGCGAGCCGCACCCGGGTAACCTGATTCGGAGCGGCGGGCGCTATCTGCTCGTCGACTGGGACACCATGGGTCTCGCCGCGCCAGAGCGCGACCTGTGGTGGGTGCTGTCTGAAACAGGCACGGAGGCCAGCCTGTACGCAACGCTCACCGGCCGGGAGGTGAGCCAGGCAGCGGTCGCGCTCTACCGGCTGCGCTGGGATCTCGAGGACATCGGTCTGCTGCTGGCCGACCTCCGGGCGGCGAACCAGGCCAACGACGACACCGAGACAGGCTGGGCTGGTCTGCGATCCGCGGTCCTGCGGATTGCCGGCAATTGCGCCCGCTCCAGCCCTGACTAACATAAAGGGAACGCCAGGGCTAACTGTGGCGGAATGCCTTTAAATATGGGGCGATAATCTACCCGTAGCTCTCGCGCCTCAGGCTTAATAACATTTTCACGTCTTCTGGGGTGCGCCCCTGGGGCCGCCTGACGGCAGCTGATATTGTCGGGCGGTCGATGACTCGAAATGGATCACAAATACGCGCCGGAGCTTGAATCGCTAATACTAATGCTATTAGTTAATGGCATTAGTGGCGACCCCGGGGCACGGCGCCCGTGGGTGACCAGAACGGTCAGGTGCGGAGATACTAGGGCGCCGGGAACGAGGTGACACGGGTGCCTGCGCATGCGGGGCCACTCCGACCGCCGGAACGCTGCGTATTCACGCTGGTATTCGCGTTGATGGCCGGGTTCGTGGTGGTGGTGGCGTTCATGGCCACCACGTCGCAAGGGCACCTGCTGCTGACCGGGCCATCAGTGGCGTCGCCCACCGTTGCCGCCGGACTCAGCGGCCACCAAGTATACCAGGCATCGGGTAGCGGCCTGAGGGCCGGCCACCGGACCCGGTCGGACCATGCCGCGAACCACGGCGGGCGCGAGGCGTCCCTGAGCCGTGCGAGTACGCAGCAGCGCGACGCGCGGCTGGCGACGGCGCTGCGGCCGGTGCTCGGTGCGCATCCCGGTCGGCTCGCTGTCGGCGTCGTTGATCTGCGGACCGGCGCGACCGTGAGCTACGACGCCGGGATGCCGATCCGCGGCGGTGACGTCGTCACGGCTGACATCCTGGCGGCGTTGCTGCTCCAGCATCAGCAGACGGGCACGCCGGTCAGTGATCGTGAGGCGGAGCTCGCCGCCGACATGATCGAGAACGGCAGTGTCCCTGCGGCCACGCAGCTGTGGAGCCTGGTCGGCGGCGCCCCCGGCCTGGCAGCGGCCAATGCGACACTCAAGCTGCACGGCACGACTCCGGCACCGGGCGACTGGACCTGGACCTCGACCACGGTCGCAGACCAGCTGCAGCTACTCGCCGACCTGGTCGAGCCCGGTTCGCCGCTGCGGCCCGCGGCCCGCGACTACGCGCTCGGCCTCATGGCGGACGGCGCGGCCGCACAGCCCTGGGGCGTGCTCGCCGCAGCGAGCGCGCGTACGGCGGGTGCCGTCAACGACGGCGAGCTGGTCGGCCCGGCGTGGGTCGTCGGAAGCATCGGCGTCATCCAGCGCAACGGCGATGAACTGCTGGTCGCCGTGCTGTCGGACCGCAACCCGGCCCAAGTCCCTGCGGTCACGGCCGTGCAGGCCGCGGCGCTGAAGGCCGTGGGCGTCGTCGGCTAGCGGACCGGCTGGCGGTGCCGGGCGAGCTCAGCCGCCGAGCGCGTGCGCGGCCGTGTTGATGGCGTCCACCAGGCTGTCGGTGGCCGCGAGCAGCCCCGCCTCCGCACCGGCAGGCTGTGCATCCTGGTCGGCCAGGCGCAGCCAGATGACGCGCTGCAGGGCGTGCAGCTGCGGCAGGCTCGCGGGCGGCCGCGGGCCTTGCGGGCCTGCGGCGCGCAGCGCCGCGGCGAGCTGACCAGCCGACTCCGTCACGCCGTCCGCGAGCAGGTCGAGACCGTTCTGCAGGTCGGCGGCTGCGACGATCGCGGCGCGGTTGGCGGCGTGATGCGCGGTGACGACCGCGCCGAGCGCGACGCACGCCTGGGCAATCCGGTGCCCGGCCGACTCCAGTGTGCGCGCGCTCCTGACCGTCACGGGCGGGTGATCGGGCTCGCCGGCCAGCCGGTCTGCCGACGCCTCGGCGTCGATCCTGGCACGTCGCGCGGCGATCCGGAGCTGGCCGAGCCGGGCCAGCTCGGGGCCGCCGGGCCGGCTGTAGGCGCGCAGCAGGGCGCCTGCGTACCTGCCCTGGGCGGCGAACAGCCTGGCAAACTTCTCCGCCGCGGACGTGCCCTCCCAGGTCGGCCACAGCAGGTAGGCCAGGATCGCCAGCGCGGTACCGAGGCCGGTGCCGGCCAGCCGGGCGAGCGCAGTCGGCTCCGGCGGCAGGCCAAGCAGTGCAAGCAGCACGACCACGAAATCGGTCAGGAAGACGCCGTAGAGCAGGTAGTTCACGGTGAACACCGCGTAGGCGGCGAGCAGGGAGACGCCGATGCCGGCGAGCAGCGCGGTCAGGCTGATCCTCGCCAGCTGCACGGTTGCGAGGCCGAGGCCGGCGCCGGCCAGCGTGCCCGCGGCGCGCTGCAGCCCGCGGTACAGGGTCGAGCTGTAGTCGGCGCGCAGGACGATGAAGATCGTCAGCACTGCCCAGTAGCCGTGGCTGAAATCGGCCGCTTGCACGATGGCCTCGGCAACTGCCGTGACGACGGCGAGCCGCAGCGCGTGCCGGCCGGATTCCGACGACGTGCCGACGCTCGCCCGCAGCGTCAGCAGGGTATCCAGCCGCCAGGTCTGCCTGATGGGCCGCGGCGGGGGGGCGCGGCGGGTCGCCGGCTCGGCGTAATTCAGCCGGTCGACAATCCGGCTGGCGCTGCGCAGCTGCCCGAGGAGTGCCTCGCCGGCCCAGCGCCAGGTCGTGCCGGCGCTGGTGGTGACGCCGTCGAGCACGTGCCTGGCCGCCGCCAGGTGCTCGTCGCGCTGACCCGATCTGCGGTCCAGCCCGGCCGCTAGCTCGCTGAGCACGCGCGCCCCGGCGCCGAGCAGCGCTCGGACGTCGGGCGCGGGGCGCCCATCGTCGCCCGCGATCGACAGCGCCGTCAGTGTCGACCTGATCCGCTCCGCCTCGTCGGCCAGATCCCTCATGTGCTGGCGGGCGGCGGTGCGCACGAGCGGATTCGGATCGTCCAGCGCCTGCCTGGCGGCCAGCTGGCTCGGCGACGGCGGGCCGAGCTCGCCGGCTGCCAGGCGGCCCGCGTAGTCCGCCAGCGAGGTGTAGGTGGCCGCTAGCGCCGCGCGCTCGGCGCTGCCCCGGTTGACCGTCCACGACGTCACTACGAGCAGGCACTGCCACAAGCCGCCTGCCAGCACGAGCCCCGCCCGCAGTGCCGCATCCGCGGGGCCAAGCGGGAGCGCGCTCGCGATCAGCAGCGCGACCGGCCACTGCAGCGTCACCGCGAGGACCGTCGGTCCGAGCGCGGCCAGCAGGCCGACCGCATACGCCCACGCGAAGACGACGAGGATGAGTAGCCGCGGCTCGCGGGCGGCCGTCGCGCCCGCGAACGTGGACACGGCCATGCCGGCCGACGCGCACAGCACGGCGAGCACTCGGGTCCTGTTGACGCCGCGAAAGGACACGAATCCGGCTGGCAGCGCGCCGAGCGCGGCGAAGCTGCCGTATTCGACTCGGCCAGTGGCCACCCCGATGACCAAGGGCGTCAGGACCCCGATCGCGGCGCGGACCCCCTGGGCTAGAGCCAGATCACGCCACCGGAACGCCCCGAAGTCCAGCCAGCCCGGCCGGCTGAGCTCGGCGGCGAGAAAGGCGCGGCCGCCGCGCAGGTCGGCGAGCACGCGCCTGCCCGCCTGGCGGGTTGCGGCGCGGCCTGGTTGTGGCCGCCTTTTCGATTGCAGCGGACTGACCCGTCAAGCCGGTCGCACCGGGTGGTAGATGGCCTGCCACATCCGGGCGCGCACCTGCTCGGTGACGTCCTCGGCGAGCGGAGCCCGCGCCACGCCGTCGTCGTCGGCCGCAACCGCCACCGCGACCGCCACTGCGAGCGAGGTGTCGCGCAGCGTGGCGATCTCAGGCAGCAGCGGCGCGCCGGGAGCACCAGCGTCGACCAGCCCGGCCACGGCGCGCGCGGCGGCGCTGAGCATCCGATCGGTGATCCTGGTCGCGCGGGCGACGATCGCGCCGAGCCCGAGACCGGGGAAGACCAGCGCGTTGTTGGCCTGGCCGACGACGTACCTGACGCTGCGATAGTCCACGGGCGGGAACGGGCTTCCGG
>JBOHCP010000083.1:0-11947 GCA_050698875.1 Streptosporangiaceae bacterium
GCGCACGGTCGTGGGCATCGGTGTCCCAGGCACCCGCCCCGCCGGACGGACGGACCGAGCTGACGATGCTGGCGCCGCCGTCGGCCGACACGACCTGGCCGGTCATATACGCGGCGTCCGCGCTGAGCAGGAATGCCACGACGGCAGCGATGTCGTCGGCGGTGCCTGGCCGGCGCAGCGGCGTCGTGCCGGCGCGCCGCGCCATGTCGGCCTTGCCGCCCGTCGCGTCGGGCGTCGCCGCGAACAGGTCGGTCGGCACGATGCCAGGAGCGACCGCGTTCACCCGAATGCCGAGCGGCCCGCCGTACATGGCGGCGCCGTGCAGTAGGCCAAGCACCGCGTGCTTGGAGGTCTGATAGGGCAGCAGGTCAGCGCTGCCGCGCAGGCTGCCGATGGACGCGGTGATGACAATGGCCCCGCCACCGTCGGCCGCGCTGTCCGGCCCTGCGGCCTGACCCGTCGGCTGGGCGGCGAACTGGCGGAACGCGGCACGGATGCCGAGGAAGACCCCGCGCACGTTGACCGCCATGACCCGGTCGAACTCGTCGGCGGTCAGGTCGGGGAGCGCGGTGAGCGAGCCGGCGATGCCCGCGTTGAGGTGATGAAGGTCGACGCGGCCGAAGTGGCTGACCGCGACGTCCAGGTAGTGCGCCACGTCGGCCTCCTCGGCGACGTCCCCGCGCACCCACGCGCTCGGTCCCGCCAGCGACTGCGCGACCTCGCGAGCGCGCGGCTCGTCGGTGTCGACGACGACCAGCCGGGCTCCCTCGGCGGACAGCCGCCTCGCCGTAGCCGCGCCGATGCCGCCCCCGCCGCCCGTCACGACCGCCACCCGGCCGTCGAGCCCCCGCAGTCCGCCCATCAGGCCTCCCTGGCTGCGCTCTCACCGGAATCGGCCGGCCCGATGCGCACCGCCAGGCCGGCGGCGTCCCGGTCGGTTGCTGCCGCCAGCGGCGGGAAGCGGCGCATCACCTCCGGGTCGTGCCCGGCTACCAGATACCGGGCCGGCTCAGCCGCCAGCCTGCGCAGTAACTCGAAGCCGTGATACATCCCCGGCAGGTCGGCGACGTGCGCGAACGGCCGGTCCAGCCGCGCCTCGTCGTAGTAGTGCAGGGCATCCGAGGCGAGCACCGCCTCGCCGTCCGCCGTGCGGGCCAGCACGACGAGTTGGCCGGGCGTGTGGCCGCCGACCTCGAGCACGCAGACGCCGCCGGCGACGCTCTGCGTCACCGGCGGAGCGGACGCGCCTGGGCTCGGCAGCAGCGTCAGCCGGCCGTCCGACCGCGCCCGCCGGAGTGCGGCGATGTCGTCGGCTTCGGCCGACGTCGCGAACAGCGGACGGTCGCCGAGCGGCCCGGTCCAGAATTCGTACTCCCTGGCCGACATGATCACCTCTGCGGCGGGGAACCGCTCGATGTTCCCGATGTGGTCGTAGTGCGCGTGCGTCACGATCAGCACGCTGACATCGGCCGGGTCGATGCCGAGCCGCCGCAGCGCGGTCATCGGCGGGCACAGCATGGTCCGGCCGCGCCGCGCGCCGCTGGCTTCGTTGAAGCCGCAGTCGACCAGGATGGTACGGTCGGCGCCGCGCAGCACCCAGAAGAAGTAGTCCATCCGGGTCGGCTCATCGGGCTCCCCGTAGCTGGCGTAGTGCAGGAAGACGTCGCTCTTGGTGGTCAGCCGCGTCCCGTACCTGACCGCGATCACGTCGTAGGCGGGACCATCACCGGCTGGGACCACGACCACCTCGCACCGAGCACTGTTATCAATTTGGTGCAGTCACTGGCTGGGGAAAACTGCTCATGATTGGCGACAATCTGCGGGCACGCCGTTGACTGCCTGGCTCGTGATTCTGTCTGCCAAACAGCCTATTGCCATCGGAGGAGATGCGGCTACGATGTATGTCTATCATACAAAGAGACAACCGCCGTTGGCAGTCAGTCTGCTCGCAATCCGGAGAAGGGTCCTCGCTGTTACGCCGGGCGTGAGGCTGGCGCACCTGGAGTGGAACGGACATTGACCCCGTCCACCCTGTCCGCTATTCAGCGTCTTTAGGAGAGCCATGAAGTTTCGGACATCAGCGGGCGCGTTTGCGTTAATGCTGGCTGGGGGGCTGACGCTGGCCGCGTGCGGTTCGTCCACCCCGCCAAGCAGCTCGTCGAACACATCTGCCCCCCCGTCGACCAGCGCCACGGCGGGTACCGGGAACTACCACCCTGTCAGCGACTACGCGGGCTTCGTCGGCGGTTCGGGCAAGGCCGACAACAGCAAGTCACCCGTCTACATCGGCGTGGTCAACCAGCAGGGCGGCACCGCTGACATCGCCCCGGAGTGGACCAACGGCACCACGCTGGCCGCTGACTTCATCAACAACGAGGCCGGCGGCATCGACGGCCATCCGGTGAAGCTGGTTACCTGCGCGATCCCGGACACCACGTCGGCTGCGCAGCAGTGTGGCGAGGAGTTCGCGAACAACAGCACTATCCAGTCGGTGGCCATGGGCGCCGTGGTGATCGGCAACCAGCCGCTGGAGCAGGCGCTGGCGCCGACAGACAAGGCGCTGGTCATGGGCGTCACCATCCTGCCGGTTGACTCGACCTACAAGTCCGGCTACATCCTGTACGGTGACGCGACCCGGGTCGAGGCGCCTATCGGCCAGTTCATCCACCAGTTCCTGCCGAGCGTCAAGAGCGTGTCGATCATCTACGCGAACGTCCCAGGCAGCGATGTCCCGAACAAGGTCATCGCCTCGACGCTGGCGTACTACCACATCGCGGTCACGCTCACGGCCTTCGACCCGACCAGCTCGAACATCACGGCCGCCGTCATCGCGTCCGGTGCCGCGAAGGCCGGCCTGGTGATCGACGGTGCCGGTAACCCGGTGCAGTGCTCCGACGTCTACCAGGCGCTCAAGCAGCTGAACATCGTCACCCCGGTGCTGGCCAACGTGCCGTGTGACTCCGCTGTCACCGCTCAGGGCGACGGTGGGCAGCTGCCGGTGGGCTGGTACTACGCGAGCGCCAACCCGCTGCCTGGCGACCCGGCCGATCCGAGCCTCGCCGCCTTCAAGACCGTGGCGGATAAGTACGGCGACCCGACGGGCGCCTCGGACGCCTGGGTGGCGGACGCGTTCGGCCAGGTGCTGACCATCGCCAAGGTGTACAACGACATTCTCAAGTCTGGCGGCAAGATCACCACGACCACCGTCAACAAGGGCTTCAAGGAGCTCAAGGGCGCGATCCCGCAGGGTCCGCCGCAGCTGCAGTGCGGCACGATCACGGGCGCGCCTGCGATCTGCAACGAGGAGGACCAGTTCTTCCAGAACACCTCGCCCGGCGTGTTCAAGGCAATTGCCCGGTGGATCGGTGCGCCGCCGGGGTGGACACCGCCAGCTGGACTGTTCTAGAGACAGCGGTGCGCTGCGTCCCCGGCCTGGACATCACCGGCCGGGGACGCAGCTCCGCGAGGCGGACGGGCGACGACAGACCGCTAGCCAGCCAGACAGAGAGAAAGGCCCCGTCGTGAGTACCGAGCTGCAGGGACAAGTGGCGGTTGTCACCGGTAGTGGCCGCGGCTTTGGCAAGGCGATCGCCGAAGGCCTTTCCGCTGCCGGCGCGGCGGTCATCGTGAGCTCGCGTACCCAGTCAGAGATCGATGCGACCGTGAAGTCGATCGAGGAAGCCGGCGGCAAGGCGCGCGGCGTGGCGGCCGACGTGACCAAGCTGGCGGACGTGCAAGGCCTTCGTGCGGTGGCCGAGGAGACATTCGGGCCGGTGACCCTGGCGGTGCATAACGCGGGCGTCCCTTGGCCGTTCGGACCCACCTGGCTGGTCGACCCGGCCCGCTGGTGGAGCGCGCAGCAGGTGCACGTGCTCGGCGCCATGCACTGCATCAGCACGTTCGTGCCGGGCATGGTGGACCGACACAACGGCCGCGTGGTGGTGATCTCCAGCGCGGGCGGCACCCGGGTGGCGCCGTACCTGTCCGGCTATGGCGTCGCGAAGAACACCCAGATCCGGCTCGTCGAGTTCCTGGGCCACGAGGGCCACGAGGCCGGCGGCGTGGCTGCCTTCGCGGTGCACCCGGGCGACGAGCTGACTGGCATCTCGGACCTGACGATGAACGACCCGGACGCGCAGCGCTGGCTGCCGTGGTTCGTCCAGCACCTGCACGAGAAGACTGGCGAGGACAGCTCGGCGGGCTTCAAGGCCTGCGCCGACCTGGTGGTGAGTCTCGGCACCGGCCGCCACGACCGGCTGTCCGGTCAGTACCTCACCCCTTTCGACGACCTTGACGCCAAGCCGGATTCGGTTTTCGAGATACCCTCCCTCGCGCCTCCGCCCTGACGGCGGGCGCGATAGCGGAGCGTGCGGGCTCCGGATGTCGGCGGGCGGCGCTGGCGGCTGAGCGAAGGAGAGAGGTCATCGACAAGGTCATCGAGAGCCCGGCGGCAGCGGTCGGTGACGTCGGATCCGGAAGCGTCATCGGGATCGGCGGCTTTGGCGTCATCCACGGGTTCCCAGTGCACCTCATCACCGCGGTGCGCGATCGCGGGCTGCGGGATCTTGTCGTCGTGTGCAACTCGCTGGGTGCGCAGCCGGGGCACCCGGTGACGCTGGTCGAGCACGGCCACGCGCGCAAGCTCGTGGCCGCGTTCTCCGCCCGGCCGGGTGTCGTCGTCGGCTCGGCGCAGGCGATCAGCCCGGTGCCGCTCGAGATCGAGCTGGTGCCACAGGGCATCCTGGTCGAACGGCTGCGCAGCGCGGGCGCCGGCCTCGGCCCGTTCTACAGCCCGGTCGGCCAGGACACGATCCTCGCCGAGGGCAAGGAGTGCCGTGAGTTCGGCGGTCAGCGATACGTGCTCGAGGAACCGCTGCGGCTCGACTATGCGCTCATCTACGCGCACACCGCCGACCGGGCTGGCAACCTGGCGTTCCGCGGTGCCAACCAGAACTTCGCGCCGAGCTTCGCCAAGGCAGCCAGGGTCGTGATCGCCGAGGTCGACGACGTGGTGGAGGCGGGCGAGCTACCGCCGGACGAGATCGGCCTGCCGGGCATATTCGTGGACCGGGTGGTGCGGTCGCCTGCTCCCCGGACGCCGCAATGGCGGGCACCGCGGGCCGAGGACGAGCGCCGCGATTACCTCGGCCGGCCAGGGCTCGCACCGCGCGAGCTCGGGGCGCGAATCGCCGCCCTGCTGCCTGACCACAGCTATGTCAATCTGGGCGTCGGCCTGCCAACCCTGGTCTCCGACCATCTGCTCGACCGGGACATCATGCTGCACGCGGAGAACGGACTGCTCGGCTACGGCGCCCGGCTGACCGCCGCAGAAGCCGACGACAACCTCTACAACGCGGCGTCCGAGCCGGTCTCGCTGCGGAAGGGCGCCGCGGCCTTCGACACCGTCGCGGCGTTCGAGATGGCCCGCGGCGGCCGGCTGGACGCGGTCGTGCTCGGTGCCTACCAGGTTGGCAGCGACGGCTCGTTCGCGAACTGGACGACACCGCAGATGGGCGGCGGGGCCATCGGCGGGGCCATGGACCTCATCGTGCGACCGGGCAAGCTGATCATCGCCATGCGGCACGCGGAGCGGTCGGGCCGGCCCAAGATCGTGCCCGCCTGCCAGTACCCGGTGACGGGCACGGAGTGCGTCGACCTCATCGTCACCGACCTCGCCGTCATCGAGCGGGACGAGCGCGGCCTGGTGCTGCGGGAGTGCGCCGCCGGCTTCACCGCAGCCGACGTGCAACGTCTCACCGAGCCGCCGCTGGTGATCGAGCTGTGGGCGGAGCTGTCCGACGCGTCTCCCACGGGGTACCTGGCGTGGCAGCAGGCCTTCCGACTCGGACGGCCGACCAGGAAGACAGCGCCGTGCCTGGCCCGCTGACCGGCCTGCGCGTCGTCGACTTCGGCCAGTACGTGGCCGGGCCGCTGACCGCGGTGCTGCTGGCCGACCAGGGCGCCGACGTCATCCATGTCGATCCGCCGGGCGGGCCGCGGCTGCGCGGGGTTCCTGACGCGTTTTTCAACCGCGGCAAGCGCCGGGTCATCCTGGATCTCAAGGCGGAAGCCGGCCAGGCCGCCGCGCGACGGCTGGTCGCATCGGCAGACGCCGTGATCGAGAACTTCCGGCCGGGCGTGCTGGCCAGGCTCGGTCTCGACCTGGACGCGATCCGGACCGAGCAGCCGGGCCTCATCACCTGCTCCCTGCCGGGCTTCGGCGCCGACGACCCGCGCGCGGCGGTGCGCGGCTACGAGGGTGTCATCGCCGCCGCGACCGCGAACTGCGAGCCGCGCGCCGGCGAGGAGCCGCCAGGCTGGGACTGGGACCGGCCGACCTATTCGGCTCTCCCGCTGGCGTCGAGCTTCGCCGCGTACCTGGCCGCGCTGAGCATCGTGATGGCGCTGATCGCGCGGCGGCGCACCGGCCGCGGCCAGCGCGTCGACGTGCCGCTGTTCGACGCGATGTTCACGCTGATCGGGCACAGCGGCGCCTACGCCGACGACCGTGGCCTGCACCCGCCGCGGCCAATCCACGTACGCGGGTCAGGCGCGTTCTGCTGCAAGGACGGCCGGTACGTCCAGTTCGACACCTCAAGCCCGCGGCACCTGCCCTGGTTCGCCCGCGCGGCCGGGCTGCTCGGCCGCTTCGATACCGAACTGCTCGACCTGGCCGCGACCGCGCGGCCCGAGGTGAACGAGCGGCTGCACGCCAGGCTCCGGGAGGAGTTCGCGACCCGCACCGCGGCGGAGTGGGAGGAGATCGGCAACGCCGCCGGCGCGGCGATCGGGTTCATCCGAACCCCGGCCGAGTGGATCGGCACCGCACACGCCCGGCAGGCGCACGCCGTCGCGCACGTGACCGACCCCGAGCTCGGCTCGCTCTGGTGCGCAGGCATACCGGTCGCGCTGAGCGAGTATCCCGACCCGCAGCCGGCGCCGCGGCGCCTGCCTGGCGCGGACACCGCCGACGTGCTGGCCGAACTGGCGGACCTGGCGCCGCGCGGCGTAGCAGCCGGACCTGAGCCGGAGCTTGACCAGCCGCTCGCCGGGATGCGAGTGCTCGACCTCGGCCTCGCGCTGGCAGGCCCCACCTGCGGCCGCATCCTGGCGGAGTTCGGCGCCGACGTAGTCAAGATCGGCAACCCCGCCGCCGGCGTGTCCGGGTACCTCAACCGCGGCAAGGAGTCGCTGCTGCTCGACGTCACCAAGCTGCCCGGCCAGGAGGTGTACTGGCGGCTCGTGGACACCGCCGACGTCGTGCTGGAGAACTTCTCGCCCGGCACGGCCGAGCGGCTGGCGATCGGCTACGACGAGGTGCGCGCGCGTCGCCCGGCCGTCGTGTACACCTCCATCAGCTGCTACGGCCTCGGCGGTCCGTGGACGAACTGGCGCGGCTGGGAACGGCAGGGCCAGGCCGTGACCGGGATCATGGAGCGGACCGCGCAGCCCTCCGTGCTCGGCCCCTACAACATCGTCGACATCGGCACGGGCATCCTCGGCGCCTTCGTCACGGCGCTGGCGCTCTACGACCGCCAGTCGACCGGACGGGGTCAGCGAGCGAGCGCGTCGCTCGCGCACACCGCCACCTACCACCAGGCGGCGTTCATGTTCGACTTCCCCGGCTACCAGGTCACTGAGCCGCGCGGTTACCTCGCCCTCGGCGAGGATCCGCTGCAGCGCTACTACCGCGCGGCGGATCGGTGGTTCTTCCTGGCCGCCCGGCCGCAGGACCGCCCGGCCCTGGCGGACATCACGCAGCGACCCGAGGTCGCCGACCTGGCCGGCGGAGCGCTGGCGGCGGTGCTCGAAACGGCGTTCGCGGCGTCGGACGCCCGCCCCGTGGTCGGCCGGCTAGCCGCCGCGGACATCGCCGCGCACGTCGTCGTGCCGGTCGCTGAGCTCATGACGGACGAGCTGGCCCGCGCGCGCGGGCTGAGCGTCACCCAGCAGGTCGCCGTCGTGGGGGACTGCACCATGCCGGGCATCTCGGTGCGGCTGTCCGACACCCCGGCCAGGGTCGGACGCGCGCCAGGCCGGCCCGGCGAGGACGCCAGGGCGGTCCTGGCGGCGGCGGGGCTGGTCGGCCGTGTCGACACGCTGGAGCGCGGCTGGGTAGTCCGGGCTACCGACCTCCCGGCGGCGTGGCCATGAGCCCAACCAGCGGGGAACGACGTGAGTCACGTCCCGGTCGCACGCCAGGGCGGCTGAGTGAGAGGAGCAGAACACACCGTGCAACGCAGCCAGACTAGGTTCCTGACCACGCACACGGGCAGCCTGATTCGCCCCGACACGCTGGTCGGGGACCCCGGCATCGGCGCCGACGCTGGCCTGCGCACCGCACACGAGGCCACGCTGACCGCGGCGGTGGCCGACGTGGTCGCCCGGCAGCGGGACGTCGGCCTCGACGTCGTCAACGACGGCGAGTTCGGGAAGTCGAGCTGGTCAGCCTACGTGCTGGACCGGATCAGCGGCTTTGAGGTCCGCCGGGACCAGCTCAAGCCGCTTGACTGGCTTGGCCGGGACCGCGAGCGGTTCAAGGGCTTCTTCACGGGCAACCCAGAGATACCAGTCGCGCTGACCGGTGGGCCGGCCGAGGTCTGCGTGGGCCCGATCAAGTACACCGGGCTGGACCAGGTCAACCGGGATCTGACCAACCTCAGGGCCGCGAGCGCACGCCACAAGGACGGGCAGGTGTTCTTCACCAGCGTCGCCCCGGCGAGCACCGCCTACCAGGGCATCAACGAGTACTACGCGAGCGAAGAGGAGTACGTCTACGCCATCGCGGATGCGCTGCGGCAGGAGTACCTCGCGATCTACGAGGCCGGGTTCATCCTCCAGGTCGACGACGCGGTGCTGGCCAACATGTACGACCACCTGATAGAGCAGGGCGAGGAGACCTACCGGCGCTGGGCCCAGCTGCGCGTCGACGCGCTCAACCACGCGCTCGCCGGGATCCCCGAGGACCGCGTCCGGTACCACGTCTGCTTCGGCAGCTGGCACGTCCCGCACGTGGCCGACGCGCCGCTCGAGGCGCTGATCGACTTGATCCTGCAAGTCAACGCCGGGGCGTACTCGATCGAAGCGGCGAATCCCCGGCACGAGTGGGAGTGGGAAGTGTGGGAGCGGACCGGACTCCCCGACGGCAAGATCATCATTCCCGGTGTCATCACCCACCACACGACCACCGTCGAGCACCCGCGCCTGGTGGCGCAGCGGCTCGAGCGGTTCGCCACGATCGTGGGGCCGGAGAACGTCATCGGCGGCGCCGACTGCGGTTTCGCGCAGGCGGCCGCCATCAAGCGCACGCATCCGGAGGTGATGTGGGCGAAATTTGAGTCGCTGGTGGCTGGCGCACAAATCGCGTCCCAGCGATTCTGGGGTTTATGACGACGTCAAGTCGCGCGGAAAGGGTTCGACTCCTTTTCTGAGGCCAGTTCGATGTCCTGTGGGGCAGGACGAAGAGGAGATCACAATGACGGTGCAAGACGAGACCAGGGCAGCGGAACTGCTAGCCAAGGACGTGCCGGGATCGATGTCCGGCACGTTTCCTGGCGTGCCGGAGACGCCCGAGCCTGGGCCTGGCGAGCTGCGGCAGACGCCGCAGGAGATCGAGGGCCCGTACTTCCGGCTCGGCGCCCCGCAGCGGTCGAACCTGCTGGAGCCGGGCGACAAGCCCGAGATCGTGCTGACGGGCCGGGTGCTCAGCGCGACGGGCGGACCCATCGCCGGCGCGGTCGTCAGCTTCTGGTCGTCGGACGCGGCCGGGAACTACGACATGATCGGCTACCGGTACAACGGCTATGTGGTGACCGACGAGCAGGGCCAGTACGAGGTCACGACGATCATCCCCGGCTGCTACGAGCCACGTGAGGCCAAGCACATCCACGTCAAGGTTCAGGGCATCAGCAGCCCGGTCACGACCCAGCTCTACATCGAAGGCGAGCCGGGCAACACCGACGACGACTTCTACCACCCAGCGCTGGTGGTGCCCTGCACGATAGACGCCGACGGCGTCAAGCACGGCCGCTTCGACTTCGTCATCAAGCAGGTAACCGAGCAGGAGAACGTCACCCCGGAGAGCCTGGCAGCCCGGGTCTGAGCCCCGGTCACCAACTATCGTCCAAGCGAAGGGCAGGCATGGCGTGTCCCAGATCATCGTGTTCCTGCTGCTCGGGATCGGGGCCGGTGGCCTGATCGCCGGCATCGGGATGGGCGTCGTGCTGAGTTACCGCGGCGCCGGCGTCATCAACCTGGCGACCGGGGCCATCGCCATGCTGGCTGGCTACTTCTTCTGGTCGATCCGCACCGGCAAGTTCGGCACGATCCCCGCGGTCCCCGCCGTCATCCTGACCTTGATCTTTGCGGTGATCGTCGGAGTGCTGTTTGACGTCCTTGTGGTGCGCCCGCAGCGCACCGCGACACCGCTGGCGAAACTGATCGCCACGCTGGGCGCCCTGCTGATCCTGCAGGCGTTCATCGTGATCACCTTCGGTCAGTCGGCGCAGGCTCAGCCGGTGATCTTGCCGTCGAAGAACGCCATCGTCTTCGGCGAGCCCATTCCGGTGTACAACTTCGTCATCGGCGGCGTCATGCTCGTGATCATGGTCGGGCTGGTGGCGCTCTACCGGTGGACCAGGTTCGGTATTGGCACGCGCGCGGCCGCCGAGAACGAAGCGCACGCCATGTTCATGGGTCTGTCCCCGAACTGGCTGTCGCTGGCGAACACGGTGCTGATGAGCCTGCTGATGGGTGTCACCGGACTGCTCGCGGCCTCGGTCGTCGAGCCGGACCCAGCCACGCTGCCGCTGATGGTGATTCCCGGACTGGCTGTCGCGATCTTCGCCCGGTTCACGTCGTTCTCGATCACCTGCATTGGCGGCCTCCTGCTTGGCATGGCCGAGTCGCTGCTTGTGTACTTCTCGAACCAGTCCTGGTTCCCCACCGACGGCGGGCCTGGCTATCCGCTGCCCGGCATCACGGATCTGCTGATCTTCCTGGTCCTGGTCGTCGCGATGTTCTTCCGGGCGGGCAAGATCCCTGGCCGCGGCGACGTGCTTGAACGCCGGCTGCCGGCCGCGCCGCCGCCGAAGAACCCGGCGCGCAGCGCGCTCATCTGCGGCCTGATCGGGGCGGTCGCGATCCTGCTGCTGCCTGGCGGCTACCGCGATACCCTGGACGTCTCTCTGATCATGGCGATCTTCCTGCTGTCGGTCGTGATCATCACCGGCTACCTCGGCCAGGTCTCGATCGTCCAGCTGGCGCTCGGCGGCTCGGCCGGGTTCGCCGTCTCGCACTTCGCGACGAACTTCGGCATCGGCTTCCCCTGGGCGCCCATCCTGGGTGTCATCATTGCGGTGCTGCTTGGCGTGTTGTGCGGCATCCCGGCATTGCGGGTGCGCGGCGTGAGCCTGGCGGTCGTGACCCTGGCGGCGGCGGTGGCGATCGAGAACTTCGGCTTCGGGAACACCACCTGGGGCGGCGGCGTCAAGGGCTCCGCGGTGCCGCCGCCGTCGCTGTTCGGCTGGCAGTGGGGGCCGAATGCCCCGGTGCACGGCCTGTTCGGCGCTGAGCCGAGCCCGCTGTTCGGCTGGTTCGTGCTCATCGTCCTGGTCATCGTCGGGCTGCTGGTGTCCAACCTGCGGCGCAGCGCTCTCGGCCAGGACATGCTCGCGGTCCGCGCGAACGAGCGGGCCGCGGCGGCGGCCGGCATCAACGTGCGCCAGACCAAGCTGCTCGGCTTCGCGATCTCGGCCGGCGTCGCCGGCGTGGGCGGCGTGCTGCTCGCCTACGCCTACAGCTCGATCACGCCGACAAGCTACGACACGGCGACTTCGCTGGCGCTGATCGCATTCGCCTATATCTGCGGGATCTCCACCGTGGCGGGCGCCATCTGGGGCGGCATGATCTTCATCGGCAGCATCTCCGCCTACGCCCTGCTTGAGTG
>JBOHCP010000084.1:0-11936 GCA_050698875.1 Streptosporangiaceae bacterium
GCCGAGCGCGCCGCCGCGGCCGTGGAACAGCACCAGCCTGATGTCGCGCTCGGCCGCCCAGCGCGCCAGCCGCTGCTGCACCTGGTACAGCCGCAGCGTGGCGCTGACCATGCCCAGTTCCTTGGCGGAGTCGGAATAGCGGAGCATGACCTCGAGCCGACGGCCGGTGGCGGCCAGCCGGCGCGCCACCGGGGGCAGCACGATCATGTCGTCCAGGATCGGCACGGCCCTGGCCAGGTCGTCACCGCTCTCGAACAGCGGGACGACCTCGAGCTCCGGCGTGTCGCCGGGGCAGGCGAACTCGGCTAGCTCGTACACGGCCGCGACGTCGGCGGCCGCGGTTGTGAAGCTCACCACGTACCGGCGGCAGGCCGCCGGGCCGTGTCGCCGCTGGATCGTCCTGATCGCGGCGATGGCGGCGAGCACCTCCCTGGTCTGCGCGGATGGCGGCCGGCCGGCCTGCAGTTCGCGCAGCGCCGCGCCGTGCACGGCGCTGTGCTGCCGGACCTCAAGCTCGGCAAGGTGAAAGCCGAACGTCTCGGCCTGCCAGATGAGGTGCTGCAGTTCGCCGTAGGCCTGCCGGGCGGCGCCCGCCTCGGCCAGCGCGCGCTGGGTCAGCCGCAGGTCGGCCATGAACTCCCCGGCCGTGTCGTAGCCCAGCCCGGGCGGCGCGGCGCCGGCCAGCCGGGTGGCCCGCAGCCGCTGCCCGGCGTAGAGCAGGAAGGCACGGAACGGCTCGCCCGGCGAGTGGGCGAGCAGCTCGCCGACGACCGCCGGGTGCGATTGCCACGCAGCCGCCAGCGCTGCCACCAGCTCGTCGACGGCCGGCCAGGCTGGCTGGTCCTGTCCGGCAGCCGCTGCGAGCAGCCCGGCGTCGACAGTCAGCGACCGGCCGATCCTGGTGGTGGCGTTCTCCAGTGCCCGGAGCGCGTGGTCGGCCTGGATGCTGGCTGCCTGGTCGGTCACCGCCGCGGTGACGAGCGGGTTCCCGTCGCGGTCGGCGCCGATCCAGCTGCCGAACCTCAGGAACGCGGGCGCCTGCGGGGGCACCGCGCCAAAGAGCTCGCCGAGCAGGGCCATGTCGAGCGCCCGGTACACGCTCGGCACCAGCCGGAACAGCGTCTCGTCGAACACGGCGGTGCCGGAGCGGACCTCGTCAAGCGGCTGCATCGGCTGGCCGCGCAGCGCCGAGGTGCGCCACAGGAGATCGACATCCTCGCGCAGCCGGCGCAGCGCCTCGGCACGCGCCGTGGCTCCGAGCTGAGGGGTGTCCAGCACGTCGAGCTGTCCGCTGATCCGGCGTAGGGCCTCGGTGACGGCGCGCCGCCGCGCCTCGGTGGGGTGCGCGGTGAGCACCGGGTGCACCTCTAGCCGGGCCAGCAGCTCAGCGCGGGGACCGGCGCCGATCGACTTGCCGAGGGCTGCGGTCGCTGCGGCCAGGGACTCGCGCACCGGCTCGCCGCCAGCATCCCGCTCGCGCAGCGTCCTGATCCGCTGGTGTTCCTCGGCCAGGTTGGCCAGGTGGAAGTAGACCGTGAAGGCGCGGGCAACGGCCGCAGCCCTGGCCACCGGCCAGCTGGCCACGAGGGCCGCGATGTCATTGTCGGCGTTGTCGGCAGTGTCGCCCGTGGCATCGGGTCCGCGCGCCGCGATCACCCGGTGCCGGAGCTCCTCGACGTAATCGAGCAGGTCCCGCCCGTCGCCCTCGCTGATGACCTGGCCGAGGATCTCGCCGAGTAGCCGGACATCGCGCCGCATCGCGGCCGGGACGCGCCGGGAGTCGGCGGTGCGCCGGTCGGTGTTTGTCGCCACCGGGCCAGCCTAGACAGCGCCCGCTCGCCGTCGGCTGCGCGGCTGGCCTGCACCTTGACCAGCTGGCGTCGCACGCGGCGGACATCACCGGCCCGGCCGAACGCCTCTCGGTTACTCGCCGCCGGCGCTGGTGGCGCTAGCCATCGACGTCGTGCTCCTGGCCGCCCGCGCCGCGGGGCAGCGCGCCGGGTGGTGGCGCGGCGGCAGAAGCACCGTGCGGGGCGATGGTCAGCTGATCGGCCCGCCGCTCCGGCACCGGTCTGCCGGCGATCGCGTAGACCGCGGTGCCGTCGACGGTCTCCTTCGCCAGCAGCAACGCGACGAGCTGGTCCAGCTCAGCCGTGTGCGCCCGGATCAGCGATACCGCCGTCTGCTCGGCGTCCCGCACCAGCCTGGCCACCTCCGCGTCGATGTTCGCCTGCGTCGCCTCGGCGAACGGCCGGCTGGAGAAGCCGCCGCCGCCCGCGCCGTCGCCCAGGAACACCGAGCCACCCTGCGGATAGCCGATAGGCCCGAGCTTGTCGGAGAGCCCGAACTCGCGCACCATCTTGGTCGCCAGCTCGGTCGCGGAGGCCAGGTCGTTCGCGGCGCCGGTCGAGCCCTGGCCGAGCTCGACGAGCTCCGCCGCCCGGCCGCCGAGCCGGACGGCCAGCGACTCGGTGAGATAGTCCTGCCCGTACAGGTGCCGCTCGTAGAGCGGTAGCTGCTGGGTGACGCCGAGCGCCTGGCCGGCCGGCAGGATCGTCACCTTCGCCACCGGGTCGGCGTGCTCCGAGAACGCCGCCACCAGCGCGTGCCCGGCCTCGTGCACCGCCACGGCGTGCTTCTCCTCCGGCAGCAGCACGTTGGAGCCCTCGCGCCGGCCGAGCAGGATCCGGTCCCTGGCGTTCTCGAAGTCCGCGGCGCTCAGCACTTGGCGCCCGTCGCGCACGGCGAAGATGGCCGCCTCGTTGGCCAGGTTCGCCAGGTCCGCGCCGGAGAAGCCAGGCGTGCCGCGCGCCACGATCTCCAGGTCCACGTCCTGCCCGAGCTTCTTGTCCCGGCAGTGCACCGCGAGGATGGCCTTGCGCTCGTCGAGCGTCGGCAGCGGGATGACGACCTGACGGTCGAACCGGCCGGGCCGCAGCAGCGCCGGATCGAGCACCTCCGGCCGGTTGGTGGCGCCGAGCACCACGATGCCCGACCTCGGGTCGAACCCGTCCAGCTCGGACAGTAGCTGGTTGAGGGTCTGCTCCCGCTCGTCGTTGGCGACGAACGCTCCCGAGCCCGCACGGCGCTGGCCGATGGCGTCGATCTCGTCCACGAAGATGATGGCCGGAGCCTGCTTGCGGGCCTCGGCGAACAGATCGCGCACCCGAGCGGCGCCGACGCCGACGAACATCTCCACGAAGCTGGAGCCCGCGACGGAAAAGAACGGCACAGACGCCTCGCCGGCCACCGCCCTGGCCAGCAGCGTCTTGCCGGTGCCGGGCGGGCCTACCATGAGCACGCCGCGCGGCGCCATCGCGCCGGCCCGCTGATATCGGTCCGGGCTGCGCAGGAAGTCAACGACCTCGCTGATCTCGGCCTTAGCGCCGTCGTACCCGGCCACGTCGCCGAAATGGGTATCTGGCCGCTCGGCGTCAAAGACCTTGGCCCTGGACCTGCCGACGCCCATGACGCCCTGCAGCGAGCTGCCGGTGGTGCGCGCCATCCGCCGGAAGAGCCAGATGAGGACCGCGAACGGCAGCACCAGGAAGATGAGGATTTCGAGCAGCAGGCCGCCGAGCGAGCTACCCGGCGCCTGGTAGGTGATGGCTACGCCCGCCGACTTCAGGCTGTCGGCCAGCGGCGCGCCCGGCGTGATCGCCGGGGTGACGACCGAGAAGTCCTTGCCGCCGGCGAACGTGCCGGTGACCGTGACGTTGGCGCCCTGCGCCGACGGGCTCGGGATGCTGACGCTCTTGACCTTGTGCGCCGCCACGTCGCCGGTGAACTGCGAGTAGGTCAGCACCGTCTGTGGCGTCCTGTGCACGAACGCGGGCACGACCCAGAGCAGGATGACCACCAGCCAGAGCAGCCAGAGCCAGTGCCGCCAGCCCGGCGGCTGGGGCGGCGCGGTCCGCACGGGCTTGTCGCCGGGCGGTGGCGCCGCCGGAGTTTTACTCATGAGCCATTCTTACGCGACGCCGGCGTGTGCTTTCACGCGGCGAGTCGAGCACTCTCCCTGGGCGCAGCGGGCCGGGCGCGTCGATCCGCCTGCACTACCTCGGCCGGCCGCGCCGGGCTCAGCTTCGCGCGCAGCATCGTCCGGCCGCGGTGTATTCGGGACATGACCGTACCGACGGGTATGTCCAGGACCTCGGCGATCTCTGCATACCGGTACCCTTCGACATCGGCCAGGTAGACGACCGTCTTGAAGACAGCGGGCAGCGCGGCGAGCGCGCGGACCACGTCCGAGTCGCCCAGGCGGCCGAGCGCCTCCGACTCGGCCGACGTCGCCGCCGGAGCCAGCGCGACCCCGCGGCCCCCCTCCTGCTCGGCCGTGAGTACCTCCGCGGGCCGGCGCTTGCGCTGCCTGCACCTGCTGTAGAACGTGCTGAGCAGGATCCGGTAGAGCCAGCCGCCCATGTTGGTGCCTGGGGTGAACTGGTAGAACTTGGCGTAGGCCCTGGTCAGGGTGTCCTGGACAAGATCCTCGGCGTCGCAATGCTGGCGGGTGAGCCGGAGCGCGACTGCATACAACTGGGGGGTGTGGGGGATCGCCTGCTCTTCGAACGTGTCGCCTGGGCAGGTGGCCGCGGCTGCCATGGCGTGCATGAGATGCCTCCTTGCTTGCATGCACTTACCTCGGGGTAACTTCTCGCTAGTAACCATCTCGCGGCTGGCCAGCAGGCACATCAGGCCGACCCTGAGTTAAGAACTGGTGTGGCGGGCGGCGTGCGCCACTAGCTCGCGGCGCCCCGCCTGGCCGGTCTTGGCCACCAGGCTCGCGACGTGAGTTTCGACCGTTTTCGGAGATATATACAGCCGGCCGGCGATCTGGCTGTTGGAGTAGCCGCGCGCGACCAGCAAGTACACGTCCATCTCGCGGCTGGTGACCCCGAGCCGGCCCAGCTGCGCCGGCACCTTCGCCGAGCCGCGGCCAGAACGCGGCACGGGCACGCCCGCCCGGCGAAGGAGGCCGCGGCAGGCCGAGGCTAGCTGAGTATGGCCGGAGGTCTCGAAGCCGGCGGCTGCATCGCGCAGCCACGGCACCGGCTCTCCCCAGCCATCCTGGAGCGCGCACTGCGCCACCAGTCGCCTGGCCAGCTGATTCCACCAGGGCGCAAACGGGGCGAACGCGGCGGCGCCGTCGTCGGCGAGGGACTCGGCGCGCCGCCGCTGTCCAGCCCGCCCGGCCAGCACGGCCTCCGCGTAGGCGAGGCACCCGAGGTTCCAGCTCACGACGGCACCGACGACCTCCGCCTGCTCGATCTCGGCTGCTCCGCCGGCACCGCTGACGGCCGCCAGCAGCGCGCGCAGCGCCCACGATCGCCCCCGCGCGACCAGCGGGATCTGCGTGGGTGAGTAGTAACCGCGCGCGCGGCGCGGGGCACTCAGCATCTGCGCCGCGTAGTCGCCAGCACGCGCGGCGTACTCGATCGCCTGCGCGACGTCGTCCCGGAACAGCGCACCCACCACCCGCACCTGGCCGATAGTGCTCAGCAGGACCTCCGGATCTCCCGGCAGCACTGCCTCGGCGCGCCGCGCGGACTGCTCGACCGCCCGTGCGTCGCGACGGATCCCGAAGGCGAGCCCCTGCAGGCCATGGGCCATCGCCTCGATCCGCTGCGAGCCGATCAGGTGCGCCCCGCGCTCGCACTGTGTGGCCATCTCCAGCGCCTGGTCCGTGTCCGTGCTCAGGCTGAGCAGGTTGGCCAGCTGGAGGTCGATCGTCGTCGCGATGGAGAACAGGCCAGCGTCGTGCGCTAGGTCGCGCACGTTGAGTAGTTCGCTCGTCTTTCCGCCGTCGAGCATGTCGATGGTGGCGAGGCGGTGCAGCGCCGCGATCCGCCACACCCCGAGTCCCCGCTTGTCGGCGATCTTGTGAGCGCGCTCGAATGCTTCCCGGGCACCGCCAAGGTTCCGGATCCGCTCAATCCGGCCGATCATGCCGAGTGACTCCACCGCGACTTCAGCTGCCCAGCCAGCCAGCCCGGCGCTCTCGGCGGCTGCCAGCGATCGGCGCGCCAGCTCCTGCGCCCGGTCAAACTCGGCGGAAACCAGGGCGTACCGCGCGGTCGCCACATCGACCCGGCTCGCCAGCTCTGGCTCCTTCAACCGGTCTGCGATGACGCTAGCCACCGCGAGGTGCTCGGCGGCCGCCTCCAGGTTGTCCTCCGGGCGCGTGCTGGCCACCCGAACTCTGATCAGCGCCTCGCGCCGCTGGTCGGCCGGGCCGAGCCTGGCAAGAAGGCCTGTCATGAGTGGGCCGAGTTGCTCGTACTTGCCTGATAGTGCGAGCGTGTCGACGAGCGCCTCGTCGAGGTCGGTTTCCAGCCCGGCGGGCGCGTCAGTAGCCGCCTCGGCGAGCAGCCTCCGCGCGTCCTCAAGAGCGGCCGTCCCGCTGCTGATGGCCGCTTGCCGGAGAGCGCGCCGCCCGGCTGTCAGCAGCAGGCGGGCCGCGTCGACCGGCTGGCCAGCAGCGGCGCGCAGCTCGGCGGCCAGCACGCACCAAGCGCCTGGCAGGCCCGGATGCGCAGCCTCGACCGCGGTCGCCGCCCGCGCCGACCGGGCCGCCAGCTCCGGCGGTATCAGGTCAGATACGATCGCGTTCCTGGTGAGGCTGTGCCGGAACCTGAACGCGCCGGCGTCGGCGACCATCGGCTCGATCAGCTGGACCTCGTGCGCCTGGTGCAGCGCGTCGAGTGTCTCCGACTCGGTCACCTGGGCAACGCTCGGCAGCAGCGCCCAGTCGAACTGCCGGCCCAGCACCGCAGCGGACACGATCACGCTGCGGGCCTGCCGACCGAGCCCGGCGATGCGATTGCGCACCGAGCCGATGATCGACTGCGGCACCCCGGTGACGATATCCGGGTCGACCTGCCAGCCGTCGGACGCGTGCACCAGCTCGCCGGACGACACGGCCGCCGCGAGGATCTCCTCGACCGCGAACGGAAGACCGTCGCAGTGGGCGAGCAGCCTGATGACGGGCTCAGGTACGTCGGTGACATCCAGGCAGGCGGCCGCCATCTTGCCGACGGCACGCGGCGAGAGCCGGGCGATCTCGACAGTAGTGGCCACCCGCCGCGCGGTCAGGGAATGGAGCAGGTCGAGTCCTGGCGACGGCTGTGCGCCCCGCATCGTTAGCAGGCAGGCGACGCCGGTCGCCGATACGTTGTCAGCCAGGTACTCCACGATGGCGACCGTCTCCGGGTCCGCCCAGTGCAGATCCTCGAGCACCAGCAGCCCGCCGGGCCACGCTGGCAGCGACAGCATCCGCAGCAGCGCCTCGCCGAAGATGACCGGGGATACCTCCGCGTCGCTGTCATCCGGGCGGCTCCACTCAGGCACGAGCGTGCCGAGCGCATGTCGGTAGTCCGCGATGCCGGGCGCATCAGGGACGACCCCGGCCCTGGCGGCTCCCATGAGCGCCTCGCAGATCGGCCGGAACGGGACCGGCACCGATGACTCGGTAGCGCGGCCCACCAGGACGAAGAAGCCGCGCTCGGCCGCGACGGCTGTCGCCTCCCTGACCAGGCGCGACTTGCCAACTCCGGGGTCGCCGGTGACGAACACTGCGCTGCCCCGGCCCCGGCCAGCCGCGTCCAGGGCGCCAGTAAGAGCCTGCAACTCGGGACGCCGGCAGATGAGGACCGGGCACAGCATCGGCTCCATCGACCGATACTACAAGAGTGACGTAGCCGTCACGATCTGTGATTTCCGCAGGTTGGAAGGCAAATAATCCCGACCGGTACCGAGTTGATCGGCTGGGCCAGCACGAACCAGGTGTAGTCGTAGCCGGTCGTCATGATGTGCTCGAGCGTGCCGAGGGTGTCGAAGCCGGGGAACAGCGGCGCGGGCAGCGGCCGCCCGCGCGCGTCGAGCCACAGGGACGACGGGCCTGGCGGAATCCGGATGCCGTGCCGCGGCGAGCTCCGCGGTCGCCACCAGGCCCGCGAGGCCCGCCCCGACGACGATCGCGCCGGCATCCCGCGTCCTGGGCCAGGCCTGCCACCCCGCGGAATGAGGCTCGCCGCGGCGGCGGGCGCGCCGTACCCTGACACCAGAGCGCACCGGAGGAGTGAGACAGCTGTGTTCGAAACCATCGTCGATCCCACTGTCGGCCCGGCTGAGAGCGCCGAGCGCGCAAGTCCGGCGCTGGCGCCCCGCCCGGAGCACCTGACGGGGCTGCGTCTCGGCCTGCTGGCCAACACCAAGCGGAACGCCGAGCAGTTCCTCGCCGACGTCGGCCGCGAGCTAGCCGACCAGTACGGCATCGTGCCGGTGGTAGCGGTCAAGAAGCCCAACATCGTGGAGACCGCGCCGGCCGAGCTGATGGCCGAGCTCACCGAGCACTGCGACATCGTCGTGGCTGGCGTGGGCGACTGCGGGTCGTGCAGCGCCTCGGCGGTCGCCGACGGGATCCTGCTGGAACAGGCGGGCATCCCGGCAGCCGTGATCATCAGCGACGCGTTCACGGTCAGTGCGAACGCGATGGCCGGCCTCAGGAACGCGCCGGGGTATGCGTACGTGACCACGCCGCACCCGGTGGCCAACCTCACCGCTGAGGGCGTCCAGGCAAGGGCTGCGCAGGCCGTCCCGGCCATCGTGGCGCTGCTGACCGAGCCGGTCATGGCCGCCGCCTCCGCATGACCTCACCTGTCACCGAGGACCCGGTCGAGCAGGCCAAGGCCGCCATCGAGTATTGCTACGACCAGGGCTGGACCGACGGGCTGCCCGTCGTGCCGGCGACCGCGGCGGACGTCGCGGCCTGCCTGGCCACGACCCCGCACGCGGCCGACGAGATCATCGGCTCGCAGCCGCACCTGAGCCGGAGCGTGACGGTGGCGCAAGCGGCCGCGAATGCGATCATGGCCGGCTGCAAGCCCGAGTACTTCCCGGTGGTCCTCGCCGCCTGGCAGGCCGTGATGCAGGAGCGGTCAAGCCGCGGCGCCTGGCAGTCGACTAGCGGCCCGGCCCCGCTCATCGTCGTCAACGGCCCGGTCCGGGCGCGCCTCGCCATCAACTTCGCCGGCGGCGTGTTCGGCCCCGGCTTCCGCCCGAACGCCACCATCGCCCGCGCCATCGGCCTCATCGTGCGCAACGGCTACGGTGTGCGTCCCCAGGAACTCGAGCAGGCGACGCAGGGCCTGCCTGGCCGGTGGTCGGTCTGCCTCGGGGAGAACGAGGAGATGTCGCCGTGGGAGCCGCTCAGCGTCGTCGGCGGGGTGCCGGCCGGGGTCGACGCGGTGTCCGCCATGCTGATCAGGACCGTCGAGTACATCGACAACAGGTCGACCGATAGCGCGGAGGCGGTGCTGACAGACTTTGCTGACACGCTGGGGCGGCTGGGCGCCTACGTAGGCGGCCCGCACTCCAGCGGGGGACTGGTGCTCGGCCCGGAGCACGCCCAGCTGCTCGGCAACGCCGGCTACCGCCGCGCCGACGTGCAGCAGTGGCTGTTCTCCCGCGCGGTGCGCGACCCTGCGGACATGGTCGCAGCCGGCAAGGGCGAGCACGTCGGCGACGGGCCGTTCCGCATGCTGCCCTCGGCGGAGGCGATACCGATCATCGTCGCGGGCGCGGCGAACGCGGCGATGTCCATGGTGTTCCGCCCGTTCGGCTGGGCGGCCTGGGTGGGGCATTCGGTTCCGGTCGAGTGGAAGGAGCAGTGACGGTGGATGTTTCCCTGGCCGGAAAGGTCGCGCTCGTCACCGGCGTCGGGCCCAACATCGGCAGCGGCATCGCGCTGGCGCTGGCCAGGTACGGCGCTAAGGTCGCGTGCAACGATGTCAGCGACGACGCGATCAAGGCGTGCATCGCCCGGATCGAGCGCAACGGCGGCGAGGCGATGGCGGCGCCCGGCGACGTGACCGACGAGGCCGCGGTACAGGGTTACGTCAGCGAGGTGCTGGCTCGCTGGGGTCGCATCGACATCCTCGTCAACAACGCGGCGCTGCTCGGCGGGCGCGGCGTGCTGGACGAGAGCGCGGCGGACTTCGAGCGCGCGGTCCGGGTGTCGGCGCTCGGCAACTTCCTCAACACCAAGCACGTGGGCCGGGCGATGGCCGAGCGCGGCATCAGGGGCTCCATCGTCTGCGTCTCGTCGTCTAACGGCTGGTCCGGTACTCCGGGCGTGATCGCGTACGCGTTCCATAAGGGCGGGGTCAACAACTTCGTCCGGGCGGCCGCGATGGACCTGGCGCCGTACGGCATCCGGGTCAACAGCTTCACCCCGACCGCTCCGAACCCCGACAACCCGGAGCTGCTCGCCGACATGGCCCGGCGCGGGATGGGCCCCGGCGGGATCCTGGTGCAGGGACGGGCCGGCGGGCTCGGCGGCCCCGCCGGTGACGAGCCGTGGCGGCGGCCGAACCGGTGGGCTGGCCAGCGGAATCCGATGGTGCCGATGGGTACCACCGGGACGCCCACGGACATCGGCCACGCGGTCGCGTGGCTCTGCTCCGACTACGCCCGGCTCATTACCGGCACCGACCTGGTCGTCGACGGCGGCGCGCGAGCCAAGAACTTCGCCTACACGCCGGCGGCCGCCGATGACCTGGCCGGACCGCTGCCGCTCATCGGGCTGGACGACACGCCCGCTAGCCCTGGGTAGCGCGGCTCAGGTTGGCTGTCCCGCCGCCAGCGGCGGGCCGGGCGACTGCTTGCTGGCCTCCGCCCGGTACACCGGGTGCGCGGTCAGGAACGTGATGGCCGCGGCGCGCTCGTGGTTCAGGGGCTCATCGGGGAACGCGTTCAGCAGCGCCTCGGCGCGCTCGCGGACGCCGTCCCGGAACTCGGGGTGGGTGAGGATGAACAGGTCGTTGCGCCGCACTCCCTGCAGCACCCGCTCGCCGGCCTCCTCGTAGCTCATGTAGGGCAGCCGGAGCGGCGGCCGGCTCGGGTCGGGCGGGCGCGGGGGAGGGTAGCCGCTGTCGGCGTACTGGTCAGGCCGGGCAGCCGCACCGGTGCCGATGTTGCTGTGCACCGGGCCGGGGATGTACGCGGACACGCCAATGTTCTCGGGCGCAAGCTCGATGTGCAGGGTCTCCGACAGGGCGATGATGCCAGCCTTGGTCAGGCAGTAGAGGCCCGCCGAGACTGGCAGCAGCCCGCCCATCGACGCGGTGTTGACGATGTGCCCGCCCTCGCCGTGGGCGCGGATCCGGGGCAGGAACGCCTGCAGCCCGTGCGCGACGCCCCTGATGTTGACGTCGATGATCCAGTCCCAGTCGTCCTGCCTCGCCTGCGCCACCGGCCCGATGATGCCGATTCCGGCGTTGTTCACCAGCACGTGCACCCGCCCGTACCGTAGCTCCGTCGCCGCCGCCGCGCGCTCAACGGCGCCGGCGTCGGTCACTTCCAGCTGCATCACGTGCACGTCGAGGCCCTCGGCCGCGAACAGGGCCGCCGATTCGTCCAGGTGCGGCCGGCGGCGGCTGGTGGCGACGACGCGCGCACCGGCCCGGGCGAAGGCAAGCGAGATGCCGAGGCCGATGCCACTGCAGCCGCCGGTGATGAACGCGACCCTGCCCTCGACGTCCTGCATCGGGTGCTCAGCCGCCCTGAGCGGCCGGCTCCGCCGAGCCGGTCAGGCCGAATAGCTTCGCCGCGTTCTCTTTCATGATGAGAGGCCGGACTTCCGGCTTGATGCTCAGGTTCTCGAAGTCGGAGATCCAGCGTTCAGGCGTGATCACGGGGAAGTCGGTGCCGAACAGCACCTTGTGCCGCAGCAGGCTGCCCGCGTACTGCACGAGCTGCGGCGAGAAATACTTGGGCGACCAGCCGGACAGGTCGATGTAGACGCGCGGCTTGTGCGTCGCGATGGACAGGGCGATGTCCTGGAACGGGAAACTTGGGTGGGCCGCAATGATGTCCAGGTCAGGGAAGTCGACCGCCACATCGTCGAGGTACAGCGGGTTCATGTACTTGAGCCGGAT